>JAYUXG010000474.1:0-3397 GCA_043753125.1 Saprospirales bacterium
ATCAAAAGTGGCCAGGCGTGGTTCCGGCAGGCGAATCACGTCCGCAAAATTGCGCATGAACTGGTTAAGGTGGTCGTTGCGCTCGATGGCGACCTGCAAGGCTGCGCCGACGTCGGGCGGCCCGGTGTGGAGCTGGAGCGTCGTGTCCAGAATAGAGTTGATCGCGCCAATGGAATTGTTGACCTCGTGGGCCATCATACGAATGACTTTGCCATACGCATTTTTTTCTGCCGCCAGTATTTCCGCGCTGAGCTCCTCCAGCGTGGCAAAAGCACGGGGAAATCCGCGGTCAATAAATTGTGCGCGCTGGATTTTTAGGGTCTTGACGCCATCCAAGGTTAGGGTCTTGGATTCACCATTGGTTAGTATTGCAATTGCTTGTAAGGCAGGGTGTTGAATGGTGGAAATTAGTAATCCAAGGAATGCACCAGGCAGGTTATATTCTGCTTTACTTGCCTGCTTTAATAAGGCTAAGGCTTTTGTATTAATACTTACTATACGGTCATCAAAGTCAAGGATAATGATGCCGGTCGGCGCGGTGTCCACTAGTTTTTCCAGAAAAAAATGTTGCTCCTGCTGCATGGTACGCTCCATGCGCAGCTGGTCGATCATCTGGTTATACACCTCGATGAGCTTTTCCATCTCGTAGCGGTCCGTTTTCACGAATTTCACGTTGAAATCCCGGTCGCGGATGGCATCGATGCCGCGCACCAGCAATTGTAAGGGCTGGATGAGTTCGCAGTACAGTGACCAGCAAATAATCAAGGACACCAGAATGACTAGTTCGGAGACTAGAAATAACCACTTATTTTGCCGGAATACGTAGTACGACAGCCCAATGGTCAGGGCATGGATGACGACGATGAAGAGGATGAATTTGGTGCGGAGGGTCATAGGCAATGCGCTGTTGCTTTTGAGGATTTGAGGATTTGATCAATTACGTAGTTATCACGTGATTTTAATCAAATCTTCAAATACTCAAATACTCGCATCCTCACTGTAAGGTATGCCACATTTCTCCAAACGCCGATACTGCGCGCTGCGCGTGAGGCCCATGTTCGAACTGCTGTTCCTAAAGGGCATATTGTTGGAGAAAAACGCAAGCGACTCTATTTCCGACCCTGTATTCAAGTGTTGCCGGATGAGGTCTTTATACTGGACCCGCAACGTATCATTGCCCGTGTTAAAATCGAGGTAAATCGTCCATACATTATCGGTCGATAAACCGGCCGGCGTGTGGTAATTGCGGTACGTGTATACGCTCAGGCTCCACACCGTGAAGAGAATGAGGAAGGAAATAAAGATTTCGAGCATCATCAAGAAGTTGCTCTTTTTCTTTTTCCAAATGAGTTTAAATATATGGGTTAACACGAGTTATGAGTTATGAGTTATGGAGAAAACTATGAACTATAAACTATGCTTATAGGCAGGTTTATCGTTCATACTTTATAGTTCATAGTTAACCTTTTAGTGCTTCGACCACCGGCAATTTAGACATCCGCCAGGCCGGATAGACCCCTGACATCAAGCCAAAGATCAAACTAAGCATAAAAGCAACGGCTACCACGATCCAGTCAATGCGCAGGTCCGCATAGGCGATCAATTGGCTGTGGTTGAACCACCAGATAAAAAGGGTGGACAGTAGCAGGGCTAACGCCCCACCCATGACGGTCACAATCACATTTTCCACCACAAATTGGGCGGTCATCGTGCGCGTGGAAGCCCCAAAGGCCTTGCGAATCCCAATTTCAGAGGCGCGCTCCATGATGCGGCTGATGTTGATGTTGACCAGGTTGATGGCCGGCAAGGTCATAAAAAACAGCGCGAAGACGAAGGCCAGCAGATAAAATTTGGCCATTCCGGAACCGGACTTGAAAATTTGATCGGTAATAGTTGTTTCTAAATAAGTACCGAGCTTCGCGTCCAAGTGGTCCGGGACGAAATCGGTCATTTTTATCAGTGGCACACGGCTCACCACGTTGGCGTACTCTGCCTGTATTTTTGGCAGATCCGTCTCTTCCTTCGCCAGTACCATCACTGTGTAAGGACCACTGTAACTTACTTCGTCGGCAACACGCTTTTGCAGGTGATAAGGCATATAGACATCTGCCGCCACGATCATACGGATTATTGGGCAACCGCGCACCACTCCGATCACGCGCAACTGCTGACCATTGATTTCCATGGTTTTGCCTAAAGCCGAAACGCCCTTGCCAAAATAGTCGTCCCGCGTCCCATCATTGATGATGGCCACGGCCTCGTTGTTGTCGATGGTTCGTTGCGTATAAGGCTGGCCTTCCAGAAAATCAAACTGGGTGATTTCCCAAAAAACCGGATCGGTGTATTTGAAGAATAGTTTACACTTCTGGCCATTGTGGTAGGCATTCACCGTGTTCGGCTGGGTGACAAAGGCTATTTTCTCTGGTATTTGCAGGGTTTTCAGGTATTTATTAATATATGAAATGCTCATGGGTCCACCATTGCTATAGCCATTGACCTTTTCTGACAGCGTGATGTGAGTGGCAAAAAGCGTCCGGTCGCGGTTCGGTTCAGGGTAATTGCCCGAAAAAGCGTGTTCATAGAACGCCGTCAGCACAATCAGGATGGTCAACGTCATGCTGATACCAAACAGGGAGATGAAGGTGAAAAACTTGCGCCGCTTCATCACCGACCAGGTTATTTTTAGGTAATTCGTAAACATCTTGAATAATTATGAATGATGAATTATGAATTGGGCATACTGGTAAAACTATTGAAAGACACTAGTGAACCATCAAATAACCGCACCAGACGGTGGGTACGTTTGGCCATACCTTCGTCGTGGGTTACCATGACGATGGTGGTTTGGTCGCTTTGGTTCAGGCGTTCCAGTATTTCCATGATTTCGTTGCCCATGGCCGAGTCCAGATTACCGGTTGGTTCGTCGGCCAAAATGATGTCGGGCCGACCAACAATGGCCCTGGCGATGGCCACGCGCTGTTTTTGTCCGCCGGAGAGCTGGGTGGGGTAGTGCTTCATACGGTTGGAGAGGCCCACTTTGGCCAAAGCCTCCGCAGCCAGTTGGCGGCGTTCTTTGGCGGACACTTGGCGGTATAGCAGCGGCAACTCCACATTATCCAGCACTGGCAAGTCATTGATCAAGTGATAGTTCTGGAAAATAAAGCCGATCTTCTGGTTGCGCAAGCGCGACATTTTCTGGTCCGAAAAGTCCCGGATTTCTTGTTCGTCAATATCGATCTGCCCCTGCGTCGGTGCATCCAGTAAACCGATAATGTTCAACAGTGTGCTTTTCCCACAGCCTGATGGCCCCATGATGCTGAGAAACTCGCCTTTGTTGACCCGCAAGCTGATGTTGTTGAGGGCCAGTGTTTCCACCGTATCGGTGCGGTAGACTTTT
>JAYUXG010000475.1:0-3395 GCA_043753125.1 Saprospirales bacterium
AACCTCTACGCCGCGCTTGATCTGTACGATAAGGTGTATGAGGACAACAAAGATAAAGACGTGGCCGCCAAAATCGCCAAGGTGAACTACGATTTGCGCGACTACGAGAAGGCGGAAAAAGCTTTCAGTCGCCTGATCACGCGCGACCGCAAGCAAGAATATACGGAGTTGAAATATTGGTACGCCATGTCTATGAAGGCCAATGGCCACTACGCCGAGGCGATCGATATGTTTAACCAATATATTGCCGAAGGCAAAGACCCGGCGTTGGTGGCGGCCAGCAAAATAGAAATTGCTGGTTCTGAACTGGGCAAAAAAGCCAAACAACCCGACAACCTGCTCATCGGCAACATTGGCAAAAAGGCCAATGGTCCGCAGACCGAATCGTCGCCTTCGTACAACGGCGGCGAACTGTACTACAGCTCGTTGCAAGCCAAAGACGTGGTAACGCTAGATGGCAAGCAGGGTGATTGGCAAGCCAAAGTAGTCACCGCTAACCGTGCCGGGGAAGAATACAGCGAGCCAAAGCCGCTCGGCGAGCAGATCAACCGGGAAGGCTGGCACCAGGGCAATGTGAGCATTACCCCGGATGGCAAGACGATGTACTTCACCCGCGTGCAGATCGAGGAGAAAGGCCAGACTTTGCAGGAAAGCAAAATATTTTATTCCCTGAAAGGCGCGGACGGCTGGGGTGCCGCCAACGAGGTAGGGGGCGTGAATGGGGAATACATCGCCAAACACCCCTGCGAAGGCGATCTCTTCGGCGAAAGGGTGCTGTTTTTTGTGGCCAATATGACCAGCGGTAAAGGTGGTTACGATCTGTACTATGCGCCGAAAAAGGGGGAAGGCCAGTTTGGTCTGCCGATCAATCTGGGCGACGTGATCAATACGACTGGCGAGGAAGCCAGCCCTTTCTATCGCGATGGCAAACTATATTTCAGCAGCAATGGCCGTCCGTCATTGGGAGGCTTGGATGTGTTCGAGAGCCAGTGGAACGGTTCTAAGTGGAGCGAGCCGAAGGGCCTGCCAATGGGCGTCAACACCAGCCTGGACGACCAGTACTACACCCAGGCCACCGATGGCATGAGTGGCTTTGTGGTCAGTAACCGCCCTGGTCCCAACAACTTGAAAAGCAAGACTTGCTGCGATGATATTTATGCCTGGGAATTCGAGCGCATCAAAGTCAACCTCAATGCCCTCACTTTCCGGCGCAAGCGGGTGGGCGAAAAGGACAACCAGCCGCTAAATGGCTCTACGGTGCAAGTGTTCGACGTGACCGACAAGAATCCGGTGGGTGTGGAGGACAAAACCAACACCGTAGCCAATGACTTTGCCTTTATGCTGGTCCCGGAGAAGTCCTACCGTGTAATCGCCGTCCACGAGGGCTATGTGCCCGATACGCTGGAATTCAACACGGTGGGCATCAAAAAGACTACCACGGTGGATAAGAAACTGACCCTGCGCATGGTGAAACCGGTCAAGACCGAGCCGGACAGCGTTGTGTTCACGATCAATGAGCCGATCCGCCTGAACAAGATTTACTACGATTACGACGACGACAAAATTCTGCCCGCATCAGAGCCGGACTTGCAGTTCTTGGTGGACCTGATGAACAAATACTCAGACATGACGATCGAATTGTCGTCGCACACCGACTCGCGCGGCAAGGACGACTACAATGAAGGCCTCTCCCAGCGCCGCGCCAACAGTGCCAAACGCTGGATAGTCGCCAAGGGCATCGTGGATGCGCGCATCACGCCCAAAGGGTACGGCGAGACTCAAATCCTGAACGGTTGCGTCAACGGCGAGGACTGCGAGGAGGAGGACCACCGCTTTAATCGCCGCACGGAGTTCAAGATTTTGTCCGGGCCAACGAGTATTACGATTCAGCGGAAGGAGGAGAAAAAGCCGGTGGATAAAAAGACCGGGAAGCCAGGGGGGAAGAACTAGGATTGAGAAATTTTCATTTCAAGACCGCCTTGCCATTTTGTTGGCGAGGCGGTTTTTTATGTACTTAGTCCCGCTCCCACCGGCGGGTGGCCCGGCCTGCTGTGGTCATAATGGCATAGTTATTTTTCCGGGCCAGCCGGAACATCCTTCTGCGGAACGGTTTGGGGTAAAAGGAAACTCAGAGTGCCGGTTTTTATGTGGAAAAATATGGGTATGCCTGATCGAGCGCCGGAAGCCATAGTCCGTGTCATCGACCTGAATGGTCACGTGTCCGCCATACAGGTCCCCGAAGTGCTTGGATTCGGTCGCTTTACATGGACGCAGGGGCTTAAAACCGTAGAGGAAATGCACCTGGATATGGTGTATGCTGTCACCTTGGGTAAAAGCCAAGGTGGTGAGCAGGAGAAAGGATAGGGTTATGATTACCTTCATGAAGGGTGGGCTAAAACGGAGAGATAACGATTGCCCTGCTTTGGCCGTGTTTAATTGTCCGTCTTCTATTTGATTTTTATATCAGTAGAATTGTGCGAAAAGACAAATTCTTTCTTTTTTCCCGGCTCTTTCACTTTTAAACCATTGAAACTTATTCCATGCACGTCATCGAGCACAACCGGCGTTCTGTAATCTTCCTTTACACAGCTGATGGTTATATTCTCCAATATAATTCCCTTGGCATGACGTATGTAAAATCCCCAGGCCGGTAATTCTTTGAACATAGAGAATTCCGGATATTTAGCGGGATGTTCGGGCACTTTTTCCAATTCATTTAATCCTACTTTTGCATAGTTAGGATTTCCTCCACCGGGATAATGGATTTCCACATTTTTTAAAACGACATTTTCTATGGCCACATCTGCCATGCCAACTATGGAGACGGGTGAAATATTTCTCGGTAAATCTTCTACCGGCCCTTCATACGGGTACCCTTCATCGGCTTTGGTGGCCGGGACTTCCCCATAAACATTTGAAATACGGATGTTTTTCAGACCGCCTTTTTTGCCCGGTCTCCGTTCGCCAATTCTGAGGAAGATCACGTTCCCGGTATTCAATGATTTCAAACTGTCAATAGTTATATTTTCAATCTTACCGCCATCAACCGCAGCAAGGGTTATTGCCGAGCGATAGGTATCAAAAACAGTATTATTTATTATACGGATATTTTTAAAACCGCCAACGGAAGCCGTCCCAAATTTTATTCCGTTGGCACTGGAGCGAATGGTGTTATTAGTAATTGTAACATTCTGACATAAAAAATCAACATTGTGCGATTTGAGGCAGATGCCATCATCACCGGCATCGAAATAGTTGTTTCTGACCATAACACTATCGCAGTCTACAATGTCTATCCCATCATTATTCCAATAGTTTTTACTATCGACGGTTATGTTTTCCACCAGCAGGTTTTTACACTGATCGTATTGTTGATTCCAGCTCGCCGGATTTTT
>JAYUXG010000476.1:0-3395 GCA_043753125.1 Saprospirales bacterium
GGCCTGACTGGCCAGCGCGAAATGGGTAATAGTCGGCGTCACGATGTCCACGGCATCCACGGCGGAGAGCAGCTCCTCCACGGTGTGGAAACGATGCAATCCGTGTTGCGCGATGACGGTGGCGGCGTTCTGATCGTCGGGGTCATAAAAACCAGCCAGTTCCCAGCACGTAGTGGCGAGGATACATTTCAGGTGAATTTTGCCGAGGTGTCCGGCACCGAGGAGGCCAATGGTCATACGAATGCGGAATTTGGAATACGGAGTGCGGAATAGCCGCTCTCCACAACTTCAACTTTCTCAACTATTCTCAACAAATCTGTTGCGTTAGAAGGCTTTGAAGCGGGAATTGACGCTGGTGTTCACTCCATACTTCTTTTCGGGCGTGGCCGACTCTTTTTTGTTGCAGCAGCCATCGCACTATTTTTTCGAGACCCTTACGCCCAGCGTGTTCATGCGGGCTACTTTCCGACAATTGGACGAGGTAATGCAACGGCACCATGCCGTCGAACGGATGATTCGGTTAGCGGTGTGCCATACGCTGTCCGGGGTGTTGGTGCGGCAGAGCGAACTGGGGCTTGGTGCGCACGCGTCCCGATTTCCATCGCATCTTGGCTGCGGCTTGACTTGAGCGACACCTTTTCGTTTGTGATCGCCCATATCGAGCGGCATATTTTGCAGGCCGAGCGGGCCATGGCGGCCAATAAGCAGACCGCTGTTCCCTCTTAAAGCGTCTTATTGCTTAACCATATTCCAGCTTAGTTCCTCCAGCTTTTCCTGCCAATACCGCTCAAACTGCAACAGACCCAGCGGGGCATCCGCGTTGTCGGTGACGCGATACTCTTTATTGTTCTGGCGCAGCATGGTGATCGTCTGCGGCAAATCGGATACCAGACGACCGTTGGTAGGGTAGTGGCCCCCCAATCTGAAAAAACCGCTTTGCTCGGCTTCTTTTAGCAACTCTGCGATCCAGGTGGCTGGTGCCTGCGCTGTGTAGTGGCCCAAACGCGCCACGTGCCGCTCGCCCTGCCAGGTAACCTGACCATCCGACCATACCTCAGCTAAAAACACCGGGCAGGAGCCGAAGCAGGCAGTCCGGCGCAGACTAGCCACTTGCACCCGCTCGGTCGCCGTTTTGCGCTGGTCGCCCTGCTGTGCAGACCCTGCCAAGCCCCGATGGCTGCAAGCCACGTTGCTTAGCCCACCGATGGCCAACCAAAAAGCAAGTAGCCGAATGTACAACAGCATCATTATATAGTGGACAAGTCCACCACAAAGCACTTCTTGTTTCCCTTCCGTTCGGCCACCTTTTGTTGGTTTTCGGCCACCTTGCGGGTCGAGTATGGCCCCAGAATGACGCGGTAGGTAGACTGGTCATTGGCTTCGTCGCGCTCTATACTAACCATGACTTTGCCGGGGTATTGGGATTGCAACTTGGTGATGATGGGCAGCACGTTGTCCGCATCGTACATGGTGCTGATTTGGACGCCGAAACCAGACTTGGCCGAGGTGCGTAGGTCCACTTTGTAAAGTTCCGTCCCGGTGGCATCTTTTGCTGCCTCCGCCCTCGTCTTTTGTACCGTTGCCGGGGTTGGGTTTTCTGTGCTGTAAGTGACGGGTTTGGCTGCCGATGCCGTTTTTTGCTTCGCCTTTATTATTTGGGTGCGGCTGCTGGCGGCTGCCGCTTCTGATCCGCTCCCTGTGCTGGCAGTGGCCGTCCTGGACACGGACGCAGCGGCAGTGGCAGTTTTTTCCGTTTCCACCACTTCTACTTTTACATTTGCCCGGCCATCCCTGACCAGTCCAATCTCCTCGGCGGCGGCCCGCGAAAGATCGACGACGAAGCCCTCGGTGAAAGGCCCCCGATCATTGACCCGTACAATGACGGCTTTCTTGTTGTCCAGCCGCGTCACCCGCAGTTTGGTGCCGAAAGCATAGGATTTGTGGGCGCAGGTGAGCAATTTTTTGTCGTACTTTTCGCCATTGGCGGTCTTGCGGCCTTGCAGGGCATCGGCATAGTAGCCGGCCTTGCCGAATTCTTCGAGTCGGTGCCAGGCAAACGACGACAGGGTAAGGCAAACGAACAGACCGAGGAGAATAAAGAGCGGTTGGCGCATAATGTCTTGAGTTTTTGCTGTTAGGAGAATTTGTTTTCGATTTTACTAACGTTGTCTAAGGTTTATAACGCGGTAAAGGTGAAAAAAAGTTTTTATTTTGCTCCGAAATCCTTGAAAATCAGGCACAATCCACCAAAACTAGTATGAAAAAATCCTATGCCCTTGATCGGCAACGCAATATATACGTACAAGGCGCGGCCGGCCTGCGCCAAACCCTGCCTTTCGATGCTTTTCTGCTGGAGCAAAAAGCCAGGGAAAAGATGACTGCCAGTGCTTTTGCCTATGTAGCCGGGGGCGCGGGCCTGGAAAGTACTATGCAGGCCAATCGCAGCGGCTTCGAGCAGCACCGCATTGTACCCCGGATGCTCCGCGATGTGGAAGAGCGCGACCTAGGCATCGAAATGTTCGGCCAACAACTGCCCACGCCGTTTTTTTTGGCCCCCATCGGCGTACTCGAAATGGCGCACCCGAGTGCCGATCTGGCGGTGGCCCGCGCCGCCGCCAACCACCATGTACCCTACTTTTTTTCCAATCAGGCCTCGGTCCCGATGGAGCCATGTGCCGCCGCTATGGGCCAGGTTCCACATTTTTTCCAACTCTATTGGAGTCGTTCCGATGAGCTGGTGGCCAGTTTTCTGCAACGGGCAGAAGCCTGCGGCTGCACGGGCATTGCCGTCACCTTAGACACCACCATGCTCGGCTGGCGCACCCGCGACCTTGACCTGGCCTCCTTGCCTTTTCTACAGGGCAAAGGCATCGCCCAGTACACTTCCGACCCGGTCTTTCAGCGGCTTTTGCTGGAGCCGGATGTTGCTGCTGCGCCGAAGCCGAAGATTACGCCCAACGCGATCGCTACGCTTTTGTCCGCCAATCGCCGACATCCCGGTGGACTGCTGGGCAACTTGCGCGCCGGTCGCGGGCTAAAAGCAGTGCGTACTTTCACCAACATTTATTCGCGTCCCAACATCACTTGGGCGGACTTGCCCTTTCTGCGCAAGCATACTCGTCTACCCATCATCCTGAAGGGTATTTTACATCCTGACGACGCCCGACAGGCCCTGGACCACGGCATGGATGGCATTTACGTTTCCAACCACGGCGGGCGACAGGTGGATGGGGCTATTGGAGCGATTGACGCCCTCCCGGGAGTGGCCCAGGCGGTTAATGGGCAGGTGCCGGTGCTGTTTGACAGTGGGGTGCGCGGCGGTGCGGATGCCTTCAAGGCGTTGGCGTTGGGGGCCACGGCCGTCGGCATTGGTCGCCCGTACTGCTACGCGCTGG
>JAYUXG010000477.1:0-3393 GCA_043753125.1 Saprospirales bacterium
TCTCATGCCGCAATTTTACAAAACATTCTACAAAAATTCAGATAATCAATTGAATATCTGATCTTTGTACCCTGCATTGACTGAAAAGACAGACAATAATTAACCTATGGTACGCGGTTTGTATAAAACTAGGCTTACGAAAATCGGAAAGTTTTGTAAGCCTAGCTCCCCGTAAAATCAGCAACTATTTTAGTCCCCCAATTGCATCCTATTGTTTGCTCTGGATCATCTTTTTAGTCGCCACATCCGTAGCGGTCTTCAACTTATAATAAAGCAGCCCGGTGGTATTCAACAGGGCATATTCCAAGGTAATTGTATGGTAGCCCTTGGCATAGTCCCCTTGCTTGGTGTACACCAGTTGTCCGGTTTCGTCGTACACAGTCAGTGTAGCCTGTGTTGCCTGCGGCAGGTGAAAACCAATGAGCGTCTGGTTGACAAACGGGTTAGGTACGTTTTGATAAAGCTCGAAGCCCAGGCCCGTAGTTGTCATCCCCACAGGGGACCTGAAGCGCAAAACCACTTCTTGGCGTTCGCCTGCCAACGTGTAGCCCTCCGCTTTCGTAATCTGGCTTGACACGCTCAACATGTCGCTGATCTGACCGGCTGTCACAGCCCGGAAACGCACCGTAAATTCCTGGGTACCATCCACCGAAACGGTCAGAACACCACCTTCCTTCGCTTCCGCCTGCCAAGCACCGGCGGGTAAAAACACACCGAAGTTGTCGGCACCGACTTTCTCGCCAGCGACTATATCTATTACCGTCAAACCGTTCAGGTTCAGCGTGAACTGAAAGCCTTGCACCGCCTCTGCCGTTTTGAACGTTACGGTGAAGGTCTCGCCGACTTGCACGGTGCGGTCCATTACATCGATCAGCAATGTGCCTGCCGTGCGCTCCTCCGCCACTTGCTGGGTGTTGGCGATCGCGTTTTGGTTCACATCACCGATCTTTATAGCCACGAAGTCGTCGTCCAGTTGGCTGGCCTGGATGTTGGCCACCGTCTTGTTCTCCGGGAAAAACGTTTGGAACGGATTGGCCGGTTCTGGGAACGCGAACGACTTGTCCACGAAGCGCCACGAGGTATTGTTCGGGAGTGTTTGGTAAATGCCCAAGATCAGCTTGCGCAATTCCACGATGTCGAAAGCGGTGATAGAGCCGGACATATTGGCATCGGCGGCGATCATTTTGTACGGGCTGCCCAAAGGCTGTAGTCCCAGAATGTGCTTGGAGATCAGTGCCAGATCGTAGGTCGTTACCCCGTTGAGCGGATTGTCGTTTTTCGCCGGGGTGACCGTCAGGTTGGAAGCCATTGGGATGGCGTCCGAGAAGAGATATTTCCCTTGTTCGTCCGTCAGGTCGAACGCGGAGATTGGCGAGCCATCCGGGTGCGAACCAACCAAAGACACCTCGACTTCTTCCAGTCCGGCTTCCGTTTCGGTTTTCAGCGCACCCGCCACACTGGCGTTGGCGTTGGGAGTGATCGAGCAAGGATTGTTGATTTGACAGTTTTGCCAGTACTGGTTCAGGTTATCCAGTGCCTCGCTCAGCAGAGTGCCAAAGCCCTGCGGAAAGAACCCTACCCCGGCGAGGTAATCGTTCGACAAGTTCAGCAAGCCTTGTACCGTTTTGTGGTCCGTTTCCAGTTTGTTCAGCACGACCGGATCTACCAGGCAAGCAGGCAATCCTGTTACTGATTGCACCCCCAGTACCCGATTGTTGAAACGCAGGTTGTACCAGATGTTCATCTGCATCGCCATCACGTTTGCCGCCAATTTATTCTTTAGCGTACCGTCCGCATTCAGCAATGGCGAAGCCGGTTGGCAGTTATTGGCTGCGCTGAATTCGTATTGGCCCGGGTTGAACTGGGCGGTAGTGCCATTGCCAGGCAACATAGCCTGCAAGCAAACCAGACTGGTAGCCGTCACGGTCTTACCCAATTTTCCGGCCCTCACCCCTCCGTGTTCGCCCATCAACTGTTCGATGGCTGCGGTCGTGGCCAGCCCGTTGATGGCACTTGCCGGATCGCCCCAAGTCGTTTGGGTCGCCGTGCAAAGCGGTTGGCAAACCCCATTAGCCACGAAAGTGACCGTGAATTTATCGGTCCAGTTGCCACACAAATCCTTGGCTTTCACCCGGTAAGTAACCGAAGTGAGGCCATTTTGCGCCGTAACGCGGCCTATGCAAATGATCTCGGAGCAATTGTCGGTCATGTACGGTGCCAGAATGTCGGTGATTTCTCCCGGTCCCGGCAAATCATCCACGCAACTCACTTGAAGGGTATCCGGTCCGGTATACATGGGTGGAATCGAATCCACTGCCTGAAACGACACGTCGCAATTGCTCATGTTGCCACACGCATCGGTGGCCATGTACCAATAGTTGGTGGTCATGGTGTAGCCCAGGCAACCCGTTCCGACGGAAGAGATGGTCACCGTGACCGTCACATTTCCACATTCATCAGAAGCCACTATTTCGCTAAGGTTTGGCGCAGGTATGTCCGCTGGGCAGGTCAGTAAGATGTTGCCCGGCGGGCAGATAATTATTGGCGGCGTGGTGTCCACTACGGAAAAAGTAGCACGAACGGAACTGGTGTTGCCGCACGCATCGGTAGCCTGAAACTCATAGGTGCGGGTAAAAGTGCCGCCGCACGATGGCAGATCAGAGATAAGCACGACATTGATCAAAACGGCCCCACTACATTGGTCGCTTACTTCGGCAGAGCCGAAACGGGCGAGCCAATCCGCCAATGCTGCTTCGCTATCGTAACCCGCCGTACATTCTACCTGTAAGTCCTGGGGCAATATGGTGAAGACTGGTGGCGTCAGATCGTTCACCGTAATAATTTGGGTGCAAGTGGAAAAGTTGCCACAGAGGTCTGTGGCCCGGTAGGTCCGCATCACAGTATACCAATTGGCGCATATTTGGTTGGAAATCACATCTCCGACCAACACTACCGTCCCCAGGCCACCGCAATTATCGGTGGTCGTTACGCTGGCCGGATTGGCTACTGGAATCTGGCTGGTACACGAGACCGTCACATTGGCCGGACAGGTAACGATGACTGGCGGGGTCTGATCATTCACCGTGATGGTTTGTGTACAAGTAGAAAAGTTGCCGCATACATCGGTGGCCCGATAAGTACGGGTAACGGTGAATCGGCCAGGACAAGTTTGGTTGGAGATCACATCCCCGACGAAGATCACCGTCACCAAGCCGCCGCAATTATCGGTGGTCCCCACGCTGCTTGGGTCGGCGGGGGCCTGACTGATGCACGAGACCGTTACGTTGGCCGGGCAGGTGATAGCTGGCGGGACGTTGTCGAACACCGTGATGATCTGTGCGCAGGTCGCCACATTACCGCACACATCGGTGGCCATGAAGGTCCGCGTGATCG
>JAYUXG010000478.1:0-3389 GCA_043753125.1 Saprospirales bacterium
CCCGTCCGGCCAATGCGGTGAATAAAATCCTTGGGGGAACGCGGCAATTCATAGTTGATTACCACTGGCAAAGCCGGAATATCCAGGCCACGCGAGGCCAAATCCGTGGCCACCAGTGCCTGTATTTCACCCGATTTTAAATATCGCAGTGCCTCGGTTCTGGCACCCTGACTTTTTTCTCCGTGTAAGGCCAAGGCCACTATTCCATTTATCTTCAGTTTATGCGCTACACTATCCGCCTTGTGGATAGAAGAGGTAAAGACCAATACTTGTTTTAAATTTTGTGTCCTGATTAAATAGCGCAGTAAGGGACCTTTCCGCTCGTCGGTCACGCGGTAGCCAGTTTGTTTGATCAGTGCTACATCCTCCACTGCTGCGGCTATATCAATCTTTACTGGATGGTGTAATAGTATTTCGGTAATAGTATGGATGTCTTTGCCCAGCGTTGCCGAAAACAAGAGATTTTGACGCTTGGCCGGTAATAAAGCAAAAATGCGGGTCATTTCTTCTTTAAAGCCCAGGTTCAGCATTTTATCAGCCTCATCTAATACCAATATATCTATAGTTGATAATTGCAAGGCATTGTGGGCCAGTAGGTCTAACAAGCGGCCAGGCGTGGCGACCAGTATTTCCACCCCTTGCATCTGCCTCATTTGTGGATTGATGGATACGCCGCCAAAGACGGCCAGTGATTTAACGGGCCTCGGTAAATGTTCGCTGAATAATTTGAAAACGCTGCCAACCTGTACCGCCAATTCCCGGGTAGGCACCAAGATCAAGGCCTTGATGTGCCGATTAGCAGCAATGGGCTTTTGTTGAAATTGCTGTAAAATCGGCCATACAAAACTCGCCGTTTTACCAGAGCCGGTTTGGGCAATGCCCAACACATCTCTGCCCGCTAATATGGCCGGAATGGCGGCGGTTTGAATCGGATACGGGCTGGCGTAACCGGCTCTGGCTATACTGGCCAATAAGGGGGCGGATAGGCCGAGTTCGGAAAAGGAAGTCATGTAGATATCCAAGTTAAATTGATCCGGGCGACAATGCCCTGAAACGAAACAAGATGGCCCAATTTTCCCCTTTAAGACGAACTTTATCGGCTCCACACCATAAGGCCCATAGGCAGAAAATTCGTTGAGAGTGCAAGGGTTTACAAGATTGAAGAGATTAAGACATGCTCACCCTACTATTAATACCTTTCCTACCTGCGCTACTACGCCCCTTGCTCCCACCAATCGATAAAAATACACCCCCGCGCTTAGATCAGCCACACTTATTTCCGTACAAGTCCCCCACAGCCGCTCCGATCTGACCACCCGCCCCAGCGCATCGCACAGCACCCAGGTGGCTCCGGCGGGCAGCGGCCCGTTGGGGATGATTTTTAAGTACTCACTGGCCGGATTAGGAAAGACCGACAGCAGCGGCAGCGGCGACAGGGCCGGGCCACTCGTGGCACTGACTGGCGAGCAGGGCAGACCAGGCTGCTCCAGGGTGCCGAGGCGGAAGTTGGGGAAGGTGGGCATACTGGCCCCGCTGGGCGTGGGCAGGGCTAAGCCGCGCTGCTCCACGTTACAAGCCAAGCCAAGTTCGTCGGGGTGGTGGATGACGTGGTAGCAAGGCATATCGGTGGTTTTGATATATATCTTGCAATCCGGGCCGAGTTGGCACAGCCAAAACAGTGTGGGCAGGGGAGCGGCGTAACCGTCCCAAGTGGCCACCAAGGTTTGGGAAGCGGAGATATCTGCGCTTTGCAAATCCAACTGGTACAGATGCTCCCGTGCGGATAGATACAAATAGCGGCCATTGGGCGATACCGCGCAGCCGATTTCCCCCATGAGGGTGCTACCGTAATCGTAGGGGATGGTATCGAAAGCAGTAAATACACCCGTAGCCCGGTTGAAATCATAGACCATGACCGGATTGTAGGGGTTGGTGCGGTACAGTCGGCTGCCATCGGGCGAAAAAACCACCTGCCCATAACCCTCCCCCAGCACGTTAGGTACAATGCCAATCGTCTGGGTTAGAGTATCTGTAATACCCTGTTTAGTTAACTTGGACACATGAAAGATATTGCTGGAAAAATCCGGCACCACTACCCACCAATCGCGCCCATTAGCATGTTTGACTGCCGTTAATCCTCCAAAAGAAATAGAGCCGGTTATCAAAGGTACATCCTTGGCGGTCACTTTGCCCTTGCCATCATTTTGCTGCATATCCACTACCGAATAGAGCAATTTATCAGTAATGACATGAAAGGGATTGTAAGTATAGATAAGGTGTTCATGGAAGGTGAATACTACACCCATTGTATCCGGCATAGGCAGCATAATTGCACTCTGACTACCGCTGCTGTAGCCATAGCCATATTGCCGATGATTGACGTACCCAGCGTTGATGGTATCGCCCCCCTCAATAATCTCGTCATTGGCCCCAGCAATATCACAGCCATTGGTATAAGCCAATAAATAACCCGAACTGTCGCACAAAGAAGCGTTACAAGGACGCATATTCAGTTTTCGATAGTTATAGTAGGCATGAGGAGGATTTGTGCCAAAGTCGATAATCGCTCCACCGTAATTACTATAGGCAGGAGAATTACCAGCTCCGCTTACCCATATCTGGTCGTGTTTTTGAGCGGCCCCTCCATAGGTAGCATAGCATAGTAGGGCTAGCATAAAATGCTTCATGGCTAAATAAATTAGGGTCGGCAAGCTTAGGCTTGCCGACCACATGAAACATTTTATTTACTTGGAAATTAGTACCTTGCCACTGAAGGTGGATTGGTTGTTTGGCCGCAGAACATACCAATATATTCCGGACTGCAAAGCCGATAAGTTCAGTTGCCGGACTTCCCGACCAGCCAATTGTAAGGTGGCAACCTGTTGGCCCAAAGTATTGAAAAGGCGCAACTCTGCCGCTTCCAGGCCAGGATAGTCCACCATCAATACATCCGAGGCAGGATTGGGTAAAAACAGCGGATTCTCGGCAGCGTCTACTGTATATGGTGACTGTTGTGCATCATTGGTTCCCCCTGCGTGTACCGCCCCAGTGCCTTCCCATTTATTCCCCCGGTGCGCCTGCGGCCCGGTGATCGCCCCTGCGCCGTAGTACATACCGATGCCGTTATTGGTCATGGTGTTAGCGGTGACCTCTGCATCTGCCGCGCCGGTCAGCAGGCCATCGAAGCGCAGGCCGTAACCAATGTTTTGCGCGCGGTTGCACATGAAGGCCGCGCGGTCGGTATTCAGGGCGTATAGGCTGATGCTGCCACCGAGCGTACCGCTACCGTCGATCCGGTTGCAGGTGAGCAGGTTGCCATCGCCGCCTTCCAGTTGCAGGCCGAAGTTGGTGCGCAGCGAGCTGTTGGTCAGGTTGGCATCGTTGTTGTA
>JAYUXG010000479.1:0-8272 GCA_043753125.1 Saprospirales bacterium
ATTAAAAATTGCCGTTGTAGCTCAGGGGTAGAGCACTTCCTTGGTAAGGAAGAGGTCGCGGGTTCAATTCCCTTCAACGGCTCCAGGTAAAATGTTTGCCGGTGATTCAATTGGTTCGATAATTTTTGCTTCCTGTCGAATTATTGGGCCATCGGGCATTCGTATTGCAATAGTTTTTCTCACAAACGTTTGATACTAAACAGTTTAAATCAATGGCAAAAGAGATATTTGTCCGCAATAAACCGCACGTAAATATTGGTACGATCGGTCACGTTGACCACGGGAAGACGACCTTGACTGCGGCCATCACCTATGTTCTTTCCTTGAAAGGCCTAGCCAAAAAAACGTCGTATGATGCCATTGACGCTGCGCCGGAAGAAAAAGAACGGGGTATCACCATCAATACCGCCCACGTCGAATACGAAACCCTGAAGCGCCACTACGCCCACGTAGACTGCCCAGGTCACGCCGACTATGTGAAGAACATGATCACGGGTGCCGCCCAAATGGACGGTGCTATTGTGGTGTGTGCTGCTACGGACGGCCCGATGCCGCAGACCCGCGAACACATCCTGCTCGCCCGCCAGGTAGGTGTGCCAAAGATTGTGGTGTTCATGAACAAAGTGGACCTCGTGGACGACCCCGAGATGCTGGAGCTGGTGGACATGGAACTTCGCGAACTGCTGAGCTCCTACAACTTCGACGGCGACAACGCTTCCATCATTCAAGGTTCTGCCCTGAAAGCATTGGAAGGCGACGAACTTTATTCACAGCGCATCATGGACTTGATGGATGCTTGCGACAACGACATCCCTGATCCGGTGCGTGAAGTGGATAAGCCTTTCCTGATGCCAGTGGAGGATGTATTCACGATCACTGGTCGTGGTACGGTGGCTACCGGTCGTATCGAACGTGGCGTAATCAACGTTGGCGACCCAGTCGAGATCATCGGTATGATGAAACCCGAAGAAAAGCCGTTGACTTCCACCATCACAGGAGTGGAAATGTTCCGCAAATTGCTTGATCGCGGCGAAGCCGGTGATAATGCAGGTTTGCTGTTGCGAGGTATTGACAAAGAGCAAATCAAGCGCGGCATGGTTATTTGCAAGCCAGGCAGCGTGAAGCCACACAAGAATTTTAAGTGTTCAGTATACGTCCTCTCGAAAGAAGAGGGGGGCCGCCACACACCGTTCTTTAATGGCTATCGCCCACAGTTTTACTTCCGTACCACAGACGTCACTGGCGATTGCAAGTTGCCAGAGAACGTGGAAATGGTGATGCCCGGCGACAACATCGAACTCGAAGTAAAACTGCTCAGCACCATCGCCATGGAAAAAGGTCTCCGTTTCGCTATCCGCGAAGGCGGTCGTACGGTGGGTGCTGGTCAGGTAACCGAGATCATTGACTAAAAATAGGAGATAGAAATCAGGAGATAGGAACCAGTATTTGGCTGATTCCTGTCTCCTAACTTCTTTTTTCTGAATCCTAAAAAGGGGCATAGCTCAACTGGTAGAGTGACGGTCTCCAAAACCGTAGGCTGCGGGTTCGATCCCTGCTGCCCCTGCAAAAAGCAAAAATGTACCGTTTGTCCGCCGTTCGCTTGCTGTTTTTGGCGAGCAGGTTCGTTGTCCGATTGTTCGGCGGCGGATTTTTTTACCGGGATAGGATGGACACACCACGATCGCGATGGAAAAATTGACACTTTATTTAAAAGAAAGCTACCAAGAGTTGGTAAACAACGTCTCTTGGCCAACCGCAGCACAGTTGCAGGAGAGTACGCTGGTGGTCCTGGTGACCGCTGCTACCTTGGCCATCCTCATTTTTTTGATGGATGGTTTGTGCAGCATCGTGTTCAAAACTATCTACGGAGTCTGGGGCCAATAAGGTTTCTTACTTCGTTTTTACTCACTTTTTCCTGGCAACCATGAATCAAGATACTGGAACGGCACCCCCGGCACCTCCCACCGACCGGAAGTGGTATTCCCTGCGGGTCATCAGCGGTAAGGAGCGGAAAATCCAGGAAAGGATACTGCTCGAGATCGAACGTTCCAACTGGAAAGAGGCGGTGTTTTCGGTGGTAGTACCGACGGAAAAAGTATACAAGATCCGCAATGGTAAAAAGGTAATGACCGAGCGCAACCTGCTGCCGGGCTATATTTTGGTGGAAGCATTGGGCGGCAAGTTGAATGGCGATATTGCCAAGGTGATTAGCGACATCCCAAACGTCATCCATTTTCTGGGTAAGGAAACCCCGCTTCCCATGACCCAAGTAGAGGCCAATCGGCTGCTGGGCAAAGTGGACGAGAGTGCCGAAACTGGTGAGGTACTCAGCGAACCTTTCCTGATTGGCGAGACAGTGCGCATTGTGGATGGTGCGTTTGCCGATTTCGTCGGCGATGTACAGGAAGTGAACGAAGAAAAGAAGAAGCTCAAGGTGATCGTGAAAATATTTGGTCGCGGCACCGAAATGGAAATGGGCTTCATGCAAGTAGAAAAAATCAGTTAATATCCGCTGCTTGATGCCCGCTTCTCCCGGGCTGGTTTCCACAAGTAGTTGATCGCAACGGTTTTATATAAATCATTTAAGATTGCTCCGAATATTTCGGGACTGAAAATCTGGCAACATCATGGCAAAAGAAGTCGATATTTATATTAAACTCCAGGTAAAAGGTGGCCAAGCCAACCCGGCACCCCCAATTGGTCCCGCCCTTGGTTCCAAAGGCGTGAATATCATGGAGTTCTGCAAGCGCTTCAATGCGCAGACGCAGGAGCAGATTGGGAAAATCCTGCCGGTCATCCTGTCGGTGTACAAAGACAAGACGTTTGATTTTGTCATCAAAACCCCACCGGCAGCCATCCAATTGTTTGAAGCCGCTAAACTGGCGATCGGCAAAGGCTCGCCGGAGCCGAACCGCAAAAAAGTTGGTTCGGTCACCTGGGATCAGGTGCAGACTATCGCCGAAAGCAAAATGCCCGACCTGAACTGCTTCACTGTACAATCCGCCATGAAAATGATCGCCGGTACGGCGCGCAGCATGGGGCTGACCATTACGGGTGCTTTGCCACAGGGGCAAAATGAAGCGAATGTACAGAATTGAGGATTTGAGGATTTGGTTATTCGACTATCAAATACTCAAATCCCCCGTTTAAGATAGGCGAGAAGCGCAATACATGAAAATAATTTTTTGTGTCTCATTTATCTACACTCTTTGCATACAAATTGTAATTGCTCAACCGCTAAGAGTGGGTATTTGCGCGGGTGCAGGACTTTGCTTTTCATCATATTACGATGTAAATATTGACCCTCAAAAAACATTTTCAACTGTCGAGCCTAATGCTGGGCTTGTTTTGGATTATATTCCATTCAAAGCAAAGAATTTTTTTCTTTCCACGGGAGCGGCATTTGTGCAATTTGCAAATACATTTGAAATTGAAGGAGTACCTTATTTTTCCTATAAAGAGGGTTTTCCAAAAATAAAACAACGCTATAATGGTCTGAAAATTCCTATCCGTTTGGGATATAAATGGAACACAAAAAATCGGATTGAATTTAATGCTTCATTGGGGCTGGGTTTTTTGCTAATTAGAAGATCGTCTTTTTATGAATATCAACAAGTAACGGTGGACAAAGTAATAGATGGAAGAGAATACGCATTTGAATATGAAATTGCCTTTAGGAGCATCAATAAAACAAATCTCTTTATTGAGCCTAATTTTGAACTTGAATACAAGGTAAATCATAAAATGAATATTTGTTTATCATTGACTAACCAACAGGGTATCACCCCTATCCTAGGTTCAACCTTAAAATATAGTATAATCAATAAAACTAATCCTTTTACATTGGTTGGAAATAGCTATGTAACATCAAAAGGAGATGCAATTTTTGTGACTGCATCTCTTAAATACAAGATAGGTAAAGACCTTTCAGAGGCAGAAACGAGGAATAGTCGTAAAAAATAGACAAAAACAAAATAAACCTCTCTAAACCCACAATACCACATAAGGAAGTTCCGCCTACCGGAACGCTACACCTTAACCATAACATTTGAATGGCACAAGTAACAAAAAAGCGCAAAGTCGTTGATTTGAAGGTGGACCAGGACAAGCTCTACTCCCTGACGGAGGCGATGAGTTTGGTCAAAGAAGTCAACACCACTAAATTCAACGCCTCGGTCGATGTACACGTTCGCCTCGGAGTGGACCCACGCAAAGCCGACCAAGCCCTCCGCGGCACCGTCTCGCTGCCGCACGGCACGGGCAAGACCAAGAAAGTACTGGTGTTCTGCACCCCTGACCGCGAAGCCGAGGCAGTAGCCGCCGGTGCCGACTTCGTCGGGCTGGACACCTACCTCCAGAAAGTGACCGAAGGTTGGATGGAAGCCGATGTTGTCATCGCTACACCCAACGTCATGGCCCAGCTTGGTAAAGTGGCCCGTATCCTCGGCCCACGCGGCCTGATGCCTAACCCCAAGACTGGCACGGTGTCCAATGACATCGCTTCGGCCGTATCGGAGGTGAAGAAGGGCAAAATTGCTTTCCGGGTCGATAAGTTTGGCATCGTTCACGCCTCTGTGGGCCGTGTCTCCTTTGCGCCGGAACAACTGGTCGAAAATGCCTACGAGCTGATCGCCACTCTTTCGCGGATGAAACCATCTAGTGCAAAGGGCGTATATATGCGCACCGTTTCCGTGGCCAGCACTATGAGTCCCGGTATTGCAGTCGATCCGAAATCAATCAAAGTCTAGGTGGTTGATTAGTTGATTAGTTAATTGGTTGATTAATAGCCAGTTAACCAATCAACCAATCAACCAATCAACCAATCAACAACATAAGAAATGACCAGAGACGATAAATCGGCAGCCATTGCGGAACTGCGGGAAGAACTGGGGAACACCCCCTTCTTTTACCTCGCGGATTCCTCCACCTTGCCAGTCGCCAAAATCAATAAACTTCGCCGGATGTGCTACGAGCAGGGCATCACGATCAAAGTAGCGAAGAATACCCTGATCCAAAAGGCCTTGGAAAGTGCTCCTGAATCAAAAGGCTATAAGGCGTTGTTCGAGGCTTTGGTTGGTCCGACCACCATCCTGATCTCGCCCAACCCAAAGGCCCCCGCCAAACTGATCGAAGAGTTTCGTAAGGCAGACACCCGCCCGTCACTCAAGGCCGCCTACATCGACACATCGGTGTATATCGGCGACGATCAACTGGCCATCCTGACCAAACTGAAGAGCAAAGAAGAAATGGTCGGTGAGATCATTGGCTTGCTCCAGTCGCCGGGCCGCCGCCTCGCCAGCCAATTGACTTCTGCCGGCAGCAAGATTGCTGGTATTGTCAAAACGCTGGAAGAAAGAGAGAACTAATTATAAATTATGAATTATCTAAGAGTACTCGAAAAGGGAAAATAATTCATAACTAATCATTCATAATTAAAAATACGGCTTCCAAGTACGCGCCATCACGGTGCAACGCTTTTTCTGATACCGCTCCATAAAACCGCTTTTTCCATTCATTTTCGCAAAAAAAATTTTAAAATTCTACTACGATGGCAGATTTGAAAGCAATGGCAGAATCACTGGTAAACCTTACGATCAAGGAGGCCAATGAACTAGCCGCTATTTTGAAAGACGATTATGGTATTGAGCCAGCTGCTTCGGCAGTGGCAATGGCCGCTCCTACCGCTGGTGCTGGCGAGGCCGCTCCGGTCGAGCAGACCGAGTTTGACGTGACGTTGAAAGATTCGGGTGCCAATAAACTTCAGGTTGTGAAAGAGGTGAAAAATATCCTCGGACTGGGCTTGAAAGAAGCAAAAGACTTGGTGGACAGTGCTCCGAGCGTATTGAAGGCCGCCGTGAACAAAGCGGAGGCAGAATCGATAAAATCCGCCCTCGAAGCGGTTGGTGCAGTAGTGGAAGTCAAGTAAGGTAGCCTTTCCGAGCAACAGGAGCCAGGCTTTGGCAACTGTTTTTCAGGCTTTACCTTATTCGACCTTTCGCAAAGATGTACGGTATTTTACCCTTTTTACAGATCTCACGATTGGGCTTAACGCCGCTTCCCACGGGGGGAGGGCGTTAAGCCTATCGCTGTCTGTAAGCAAAGGTATTGAAACTTTATACCCGTATTTTGCGTTATATACGGCTTACAAACACTTATGTTGCAAGCCATGTCGGCGAAAGCGTCGGCAGAATCTGCCAATCAGCATTCAAGCATAATTTGCAAAAATGACCAATAACGGCATCTCCACAGGGGCAGTCCAAAAAACCGGCGTTCAAGAGCGCGTCAATTTTGGCAAAATTCGCCTCGCCGGTCACTACCCTGACCTTCTTGAAATTCAGCTCAAATCGTTTCAGGAATACTTCCAGCTGGAAACTACCCCGGACAATCGCATCAACGAGGGTCTGTATCGGGTATTCCAAGAGAATTTCCCCATCACCGATGCGCGGAACATTTTCAATCTGGAGTTTCTGGACTACTTTATCGACCCACCCCGCTACACCATTGATGAGTGTATGCAGCGTGGGTTGACCTATTCGGTGCCGCTCAAAGCCAAGCTGCGCCTGTCGTGCAACGACCCGGAACACATTGACTTTCAAACCATTGTCCAAGACGTATTTTTGGGCAATATCCCTTACATGACCCCGAAAGGGACCTTCGTCATCAACGGGGCGGAGCGCGTTATTGTGTCGCAGTTGCACCGTTCGCCGGGCGTGTTCTTTGGGCAGAGTTATCACCCAAATGGCACCAAGATTTATTCGGCGCGCGTCATCCCGTTCAAAGGGGCCTGGATGGAGTTTGCAACGGATATCAATCTGGTCATGTACGCCTACATTGACCGCAAAAAGAAGTTTCCTGTCACCACGCTGCTGCGGGCCATCGGTTTCGATACCGATAAGTCCATCCTCGACTTATTCGACTTGGCTGACGAAGTCGCTACCACCCGCGAGAACCTCGAAGCGTCCATTGGTCGCAAATTGGCCGCCCGTGTCCTGAAATCATGGACCGAGGATTTTGTGGACGAAGATACCGGCGAGGTAGTCAGTATTGCCCGGAACGAGATTATTCTCGAGCGCGATGCCGTGCTGGACGAAGATAACATCGAATTGGTGCTGGACCCGTCCACCAATGTGACGACCATCATTTTGCAGCGCACCGAGGTAGAAGAGGATTTTGCCATCATCTACAATACGCTGCAAAAAGACCCGACTTCGAGCGAACTTGAGGCGGTCACCTATATATATCGTCAGCTGCGTGGTAGTGATCCACCGGATGACGATACGGCGCGCGGTATTATCGAAAAATTGTTCTTTTCCGACAAGCGTTACAACTTGGGCGAAGTAGGCCGTTTCAAGATCAACCGCAAGCTGGGCCACGATATTGCCGACAATAACCTGGTGTTGACGAAAGAAGACATCATCGCCATTGTTCGCTACATCGTGAGTTTGATCAATAACAAGGCCGAAATTGACGACATTGATCACCTGTCCAACCGCCGCGTGCGGACGGTGGGCGAGCAATTGTACGCCCAGTTTGGCGTGGGTCTGGCCCGTATGGCCCGCACCATCCGCGAACGGATGAACGTGCGCGATAACGAGGTCTTTACCCCCGTGGACTTGATTAATGCCCGTACCCTGTCGTCGGTCATCAACTCGTTCTTTGGCACTAGCCAGTTGTCGCAGTTCTTGGACCAAACTAACCCGCTGTCCGAGATCACCCACAAGCGGCGTATTTCGGCCCTCGGACCAGGTGGTTTGAGCCGCGAACGCGCTGGTTTTGAGGTACGTGACGTACACTATTCGCACTATGGTCGCCTGTGTACGATTGAGACGCCGGAAGGACCGAATATTGGCCTGATTTCGACCTTGTGTACCCACGCCAAGATCAACAAAATGGGCTTCTTGGAAACTCCTTACCGCCGCGTAGTCAGTGGTAAGGTGGTGCTGGAAGGCGAAGTAGAATACCTATCCGCCGAAGCCGAGGATTATATGAAAATTGCGCAAGCCAACTCCCTCGTGGACGAAAGCGGTGCTTTCCTCAATGACCGCGTGAAAGCCCGCGAACACGGTGACTTCCCGATCCTGACGCCCGACGAACTGGAATACATTGACGTGGCTCCCAATCAGATCGTGGGTGTGTCGGCTTCGCTGATTCCGTTCCTGGAAAATGACGATGCTAACCGCGCCCTGATGGGTTCGAATATGCAACGTCAGGCGGTGCCGCTCATTCGGCCGCACTCGCCGATGGTGGGTACGGGGCTGGAAGCAAAAGTAGC
>JAYUXG010000480.1:0-19075 GCA_043753125.1 Saprospirales bacterium
TAACCCTTTACCGGCAAGGGCGTAACTGTGTTTTTGCGGACAAAGACCTGTTGGTTAGTCAGTTGGCTATGTTTAGGAAACGCTACGTGGACTACCGGAAATTTTCCGAAAGCAGTTTTGAAGAGGTGTTTTCGGACGATTTACGCACCCAGGCCATTCATCGGGAAGTGCAGACGTTGGCCAGTTGTTGGGTGGAGAACCGCGGTCAAAACCAATGGGTATTGCATCCCCTGCCGATGATCGCCCAATGCAGTCCGGTCTTTGCCATATTGCCGGGCGACTTCAACGGCGATGAGCAACCCGATCTGCTGCTGAGCGGCAATTTCTATGAGGTACAGCCCAGCATTGGCCGTTTCGATGCTTCTTTTGGCACTTTGTTGCTCAACGCCGGAAATGGCAATTGGCAGCCCGTGGAGCCGACCGAGTCTGGCTTTTGGCTGGACGGCCCAGTGCGCGACCTGCAATTTTTGAACCGGATTGGTTTACGAAGTTCTGTAATAGTCACCCGAAGCGGCGGCGGGGTGCAAGTCATTACGGGGAAGGGTTTGAGCGACTGGAGGGAATGATGTTATTTGCAAAAAAATCCGCTCCCCTTACGCCCTGGCATAAAGGGAACGGATTTTACTAATCTACGTGGGCCTCTCTCACCCCTCTCACTTCCGCCCCCACACCTGCACCACCGCTTTCCCACGCGCCAGATTCTTGGTATCATACCAGAAGACGATTTTTTGGATGACGCGTTTGTTGCCCGGCAGATCAATCACGCGGCTTTCGCTGCCAGCGGAAAAGTTGTTGCGCAGTTCAATGTTCTCCGTCTCGCCATTGCCGTAATGCACCACGAGTTTGTGCATATTGACCGGGCTGCGTTTCACTTTGATTTGGATAGCAGTGAATGCGCCTTCCCGTACCCGTACTTGAATCTCGTCGCGATCCAGGCCGTAATTTACTTGTTTCAGACCCAACAGCTCCCATGGGCGGGCAGTTTCGGGATGGGTCGGTACATCGGTGGTCTGAAAAGACATGGCGAACAAGGATACGAACGCAGTAAAAAGCAAGGATACTTGCATGGTAAATTTCATAATCGAATTTTTTTGGTGAACATAAGGAAGGAATTTACTGGCTCTGATACCGTGGAAAGGCAGACGTTTAAACGGGTAATTTTAAAAAAGCGTTAAAAAAGCCGGGCTACCCTACGTCAAAGCAGTACATTTCGACCATTCTACCACTGTTCTCACCTGCTCAATTTTTTTCTCCCCCTTTCCTATGGAGACTCCCCGTGCCATCACTGCTTGGGCCGAAGAAGACCGTCCGCGCGAAAAAATGCTGCTCAAGGGCCGCCAGGCCCTCACCGATGCGGAGTTGCTGGCCGTGCTGCTTGGGTCCGGCTCGGTTGGCGAAAGTGCCGTGGCCTTGGCCCAACGTATCCTCATTAGTGTGGACGGCAACTTGCACGAGTTGGGCAAACGCTCTTTGAGCGAGCTGCAACGCTTCAAGGGCGTGGGCGAAGCCAAGGCCATCACCATTGCTGCTGCGCTCGAACTGGGTCGCCGCCGTCAGCTCTCCGACCTGCGCGAACGGCCCCGCATCACAGCCAGCCGCGACGCTTTCCAGGCCATCGCGCCCTTGCTCAATGACTTGCACCATGAGGAATTCTGGTTGCTGATGTTGAACAAGGCCAACGAGGTATTTGCCCGCGAATGCCTCAGCAAGGGTGGCATGGCTGGCACCGTTGTGGATGTAAAAATGGTGTACAAAACCGCCCTCGACGCTCGCGCAACGGGCATCATCGCGGTACACAATCATCCGTCGGGCAACCTACAGCCCAGCCAGGCCGACCTGGACTTGACCAAGCGACTGCGCAAGGCCGGTGAGGTGCTGGACCTCACTCTGCTGGACCATCTTATTGTTTCGGAACGGGGATTTTATAGTTTTGCCGACGAAGGGTTATTGTAACCCAGCCATCTTTTTCGGCAATTCCCTGTCTTTGTTTCTGAACCAACTATGCTGCTTATGCAAACACTCTACCCACTATTTTTTTTGATGCCCATTTTGTTTACTGCCTGTGTATCCACCTCTAATTGCCGCGAGTTGGCAGGACGCTGGACAACCCACGAGGGCCAAGACCTTGTTTTTGAGCCAAATGGCAATGCACTGTGGCTCACCAAGTTCGGCAGCCAATACGATACAGTGCGGATGCGCTTCCAGTTTGATTGCGCTACCAAGCCAATTACGTTGGACCTGTCGGATTTCCAAGATGGCCCCCACACGGGCAAGCTGCTGTTTGGCATTTTCGACTGGAGCAGCGACAGCTCCTTTCGTTTTCGCTACGAAGTGGGCAGTCAACCAGCGGTGCGCCCGCAGGAATTCGATGTGGAACAAACCCAGAAATTTTCGTGGGTACGCACAGTGCCTCATTGAAGGGCAGACCAAGCATTTACTCATTCCTATGTTGGGACATCTTTTTCCAATACGTTGACGGTCAAAGAATTGGGAATGACTCTTTTCATTGGTTGATAAGGCTTGCAAAATTACCCGCCGTCTGCAAAGCTGGAACGGCTACTTTTGTGCCGTCCCGATTGGAATGGGTACGCGGTCTTTATGCCCGCTTTGCCACACTAAACTTTGTCCTGTGACCCACCGTATTGTATTTATTCTTGCCGCTGTGCTGCTCGCGACGAGCCTGTTTTTTTCGTGCAAAAACGACACGCCACCGGCTGTCGCCAATCCAGCGGACCAGATTGACCCACAGCTGGCCAAGCTCAACGCACAACTGACCAAAGACCCCGACAACGATTCGCTGCTGTATAGGCGGGCATCCGTATATCACCAATTGGAAGGATATGATGAGGCCCTCGCCGATGTGGGACGGGCTATCCAGCTCGACTCCATGCAGCCTATGTACTACCACTTGCTGGCCGACGTGATGCTGGACTATGGCCGTCCCAACGACTCGCGCCGGGCTATCGCCGTGCTACAGCAGGCGACGGAGAAGTTTCCGGATCGGATTCCTACTTGGTTGAAATTGAGCGAGTTCCAGTTGATCGTAAAGCAACACAGCGACGCCCTCACTTCCATTGGCCAAGTGCTACAACGCAATCCACAGAGTGCCGACGCTTATTTTATGACGGGTCGCGTGGCACTGGATATGAGCGACACGGTGCGGGCCATCAAGGCACTCCAGCGGTCGGTGCAGTACAATGCTGCCAATGCCGAGGCGTGGCTGTTTTTGGGCCGTATTTTTTCCAACCGCAACGATCCACAGGCCATTCAGTGCTTCGACAATGCGTTGCGCGTGGACTCCACGAACTTGGAAGTCCGCGAATTCAAAGGGGCTTTTTACAAACGCCGTGGCGAGTACGAACCCGCTTTTAAGGTGTACCGGGATATTGTGGCCCGCGACCCCGATTATTCCAATGCCTACTTTGACATGGGTATGATCTACCTGGCCCAGGATTCGTTGAACAAAGCCTACGACAATTTCAACATCGCCATCAGGACTGATCCGCTTTTTGTGAACGCCTACTATTTTCGAGGGGTGACTTCCGAAGAGATGGGCAACACCGCTGCTGCCTTGGAAGACTATAAACAGTCCAATAAGATGTCCCCCAACTACAAAGAGGCCAAAGAAGCGCGGGCGCGACTGGAAAAAAAGTGATGCCCGTATAGCTCGCTTTAACTGAACAATCTTTTGGCCGCGCCGTTTTGTGCGCAACCGTAGCCAGCAATGGATACCTAGCAACTGCCAATAGTTCTACCTTTTCAAACACACTTTGCCACTATGTCTCCCATCAAAGAAGGCGATGCCGCCCCGGATTTCTCCGCGTCCAATGAAAAGGGCGAAATTGTACACCTCGCCGACTATCGGGGCAAAAAACTCGTGCTGTATTTCTATCCCAAGGACGACACGCCGGGCTGCACCGCCGAGGCTTGTTCGCTGCGCGACGGCTACCCGCGCTTTCAGGCGCAGGGCTACGAAATCTTGGGCGTCAGCCCTGATTCGGTGAAAAAACACGTCAAATTTCAGGAAAAGTACAACCTGCCGTTTAATTTGCTGGCCGACGAAGACCACGCCGTGTCCGAGGCCTACGGCGTATGGGGCGAGAAAAAATTTATGGGCCGCGCTTACATGGGCATCAACCGCACCACATTCGTCATCGACGAAAATGGGAAAATCGAGCGCGTGATCGCCAAAGTGGACAATGAAAACCACTCGGAGCAGCTATTGGGATCATAACTCCATCACTTTCCGCTTCAACACGAAGTTCTTGCCCAAATACACCTTCCGCACCATTTCATCGGCGGCCAACTCCTCGGCGGTGCCAGCTTTTAAGATGTTGCCCTCAAACATTAGGTAGGCACGGTCAGTGATGCTGAGCGTCTCCTGCACGTTGTGGTCGGTGATCAAGATACCGATGTTCTTGGTCTTTAATTTGGCGACGATGTACTGGATGTCCTCCACGGCGATGGGGTCAATGCCCGCAAAAGGCTCGTCGAGGAGAATAAACTTGGGATCGGTGGCCAGGGCGCGCGCGATCTCGGTGCGCCGCCGTTCGCCCCCGGACAAGGTATCGCCCAGCCCCTGACGTACCCGGTGCAGGTTGAATTCGTCGAGCAGGGACTCCAGTTTTTCCGCCTGTTCCACCTTGCTCAGTTTGGTCATTTCCAGCACTGCCCGCAGGTTGTCTTCCACCGACAGTTTTCGGAATACGCTTGGTTCCTGCGGCAGGTAGCCAATGCCTTTTTGCGCCCGGCGGTACATCGCCAAAGACGTAATATCTTCATTGTCAAGATATACGTGGCCGCTGGTGGGCCGGATGAAGCCCACGGTCATGTAAAACGAGGTGGTCTTGCCCGCCCCGTTCGGCCCCAGCAATCCGACGATTTCGCCTTGTTTCACATCAAACGATACGCCCTTTACCACGGTGCGTTTACCGTAGGTTTTGATAATATTTTCGGCGCGTAAAATCATAATTCAAGAATGATGAATGATGAATGATGAATAATCTCACGTGCGTAAAATCATTCATCATTCATCATTAACCTAACAGCCGTTTTACAATGTCTGAAATGGCCCGCCCGTCGGCCTTACCTGCCAATTGCTTGTTTGCCGCGCCCATTACCTTACCCATATCTTTGGCCGAGGTAGCACCGGTGTCCGCCAAGATCTGGCGGATAATATCTTCCAACTCCGCGCCTTCCAGCATTTTGGGCAGGTAGTGCTTGATGACCTCAATCTCTTCGCGCTCTTTTTCGGCCAATTCCGGCCGGTTGTTTTTCAGGAAAATATCCATAGACTCCTGGCGGGTCTTCACCAGTTTTTGCAGCATTAGTACCTCCCGCGTCTCATCAATGGCCTGTCCGCTACCGTCGGTTTTAGCCAATAGAATGGCACTTTTGATGGCCCGGATGCCGCGCAGCCCTACTTCGTCTTTTGCGCGCATGGCTGTTTTAAGGTCTTCGTTTATTTTTTCTTCCAAAGTCATTGTTGACAGGTTGTTGAGAAGGTTGAAAAAGGGTTGAAAAAGTTGAGAAAAGAACGATGGGTTCATGCGGCAATATTGGGGATTTCTCAACCCCTTCCACATCCTCAAACTTTTTTTCACCCTTTTAAGGAACGTGTAAAGAATAACTTGTGAAATTTCCCCACCCCGAATGTCATTCCGACGGCAGGAGTCCCGAAGTAATCGGGATGCCCCGGTGCAATTGATAATCAACCACTTGAGTAGATCTCTCCTAGCGTCGGAATGACAACTCAGATAAGCAACATTGTGCTAATTTATTGTTCATTTGTTCCTAAAATCAAAATTCTTCTACTGGCACTGGCCGGTAGCCGAACAAACGTTTTTCCTTGATCAAACGCGCTACATTGGCTGGTACGCTCTTCTCCCAACCTTCTTCGCCTTGCTGGATCATGCGCAGCACCGTGGTGTGGAAAATATCCAGGATATACGGATTGAAGTTCTGCATATCCACGATGTTGCGGTTTTCCAGCAAGTGGTCGTAAAGAAAGTGGATAGCGTGCGGCACCTCAATAGTCCGGGCGGTCAAGAGGGCAGCACTGCCCTCCGGCCGGGCGGGGTAGGCGTAAAAACGGACGTTGCGCAAGAATAGTTCACCGAATGCGCCCAGCAGGTTATCGGGGTTCTGTTCGTAAGTCTCCCGTACAATGCTTTCGAGCTTGCGGGCACCCAGTGCCAACCCGATCCGGGGCACCCGATAATCGGTAAAGTAGGCGATGAGCTTCTTGTGCTGTACGCAGTTGGAGATCACTACTGTTTGGTTTAGGGCGCAGAGCAACTCGGCGCGATCCATGAAGTCGCGCTCGTTAAGCTCCCCGTCGGAGCGCAGGTTGTCGAGGGTGATTTCGGTGAGAAAATAGGTGCGGTCGGCCTCCACGTCTGGTTCGTGGCGGAACTGGATGTAGGCGTTGCGGCTCATATCCTGCTGCACCAACGTAGGCGGGCGATAGCTGCCACGGGCCAACAAGATGGATTTCTTATACAAGAGCTCGCTGGCGTGTACGCTGCGCCCGTCGGGGCCAAAAATAGTCACCTCGCTGAGGTTATTCTTCACCAGCCATAAGCAAGCCAGTCGGTTGTCCACCTGCTCGAAATCAGGTCCATCAAACTGCACCATATCGATCATCACCCGTCCGTGCAGGCTGTCCAGCAGCGATTGGAGTAAGGTCTCCGGGGCCTGGTGAAAGCGAAAGCAACCGTAAATCAGGTTCACGCCTAACACGCCAATCGCCTGTTGCTGCAGCCGGTTGTCGTTGTCGAGCATCCGCACGTGGATCACCACATCATTCGTGGGGCCGTCGGCGCGGAGTTGGAAGCGCAGGCCCAACCAGCCATCGCCTTTGTTGGTTTTGCTGAAATTGATGGCCGACACGGTATCGGCGAAAGCAAAGAAGTTTTGCCGGGGCCGGGTGGCACGCAGGCGATGTTCCATCAAGTCGTACTCGTGCTGGAGCATTTTGTACAGCCGCGACTGGCACACATAGCGCCCTTTTGCCTCCACTCCGTAGATTTCGTCGGACACTGTCTTGTCGTAGGCACTCATCGTCTTGGCAATGGTACCAGCAGCAGCCCCCACCTGGAAAAAGTAGCGGGCAACCTCTTGGCCGGCACCGATCTCAGCAAAGACTCCGTAGAGACGGTCGTCGAGGTTGATTTCCAGTGCTTTTTGTTCTGTTTCGAGCACTCGGCGCGACATAAGCAAGGAATATGCTAATCCCGATGAAAGATACGGGACAGGTTTTGTTAATATGTCAATGTGCTTCGTATCAACACATTGCCTTGAAAATAATTTAGGCTAAACTTTGCATAATATGTTGGGCTTCCTGGCTTGTCTGCTTTTTCAATAAAAAATCTGGATGTCGCCACCCGCCATTTGCTCATTATCAATTGCAATATTTACCTTTTGCTTAATGGCGCAAAAATAGGATGAATCTAACGTTTATGGGTGTGCATTATTGGCTTGGCGGTAAGTTTGCGGCAATTGCCGAATGTTAGCGGGTACTACCGTACTTTTAGCCGCGACTTTGACTGCTACTCCAACAGCAACGCAATACTTACATCGTTTAAAGGATTTTTCCATGCACATGAAAACAAAACGCCGCACTAACAGTATCCTTGTTCTCCTCGGCCTGGCTCTTTTAGTAATGATTTACTATTGTCGGCCAAAAGAAAAGGAAAGCCTGGACATCCGTCTAGAGGCAGCAGCCACCACCCTCAACCCACTCATGCCCTCGTCGGGCTACTCGCGCTACGTGTCGAGCCAGATATTCCAGATGCTGGGTAACTACGAACCGGAGACACTCGAGATGAAACCCATATTGGCAAAAGTCATCCCATCCGTCCGCACGGCCACCGAAGAGGGACATAAGGGCGAGCTGGCCTACGATTTTGAGATCCACGAGGCCGCCACTTGGGACAATGGCAGCCCAGTGACCGGTAAGGATGTGGCTTTCACCTTGAAGCTCATCTTTCATCAAGGCTTGCCCACCGATATCTGGCGTGCCTACTATGATTATCTCACTGGCTTGGAGGTAGACCCCGCCAACCCGAAAAAATTCACCGCTTACTTCCGCCAATACTACATACTGGCCTTGGAATCGTTGTGCCAGACGCCGATCTACTCCGCCTATAACTACGACCCCAAAGGCAGGCTGACCAATGTGCTGCTCACTGACTTTCTTAACGCCGCGAAAGGCAAGACTTTTGCCGACTCGGAAACCGGGAAGGCTTTTGCGGAAGAATTTTCGGACCCAAAATTCGCCAACGACTCCAAGTTCATCGCTGGGAGTGGGCCTTACCGTGTGCAAAGCATGATCGATGAACAAGGCACCATACTGGTGAAGAAGAAAGACTGGTGGGGCGACAACGCCTCCCTAACCAATCCGCTACTGGGTGCTTATCCCGAACGAATAGTGTACAAGGTGGTAAAAGACGAACCTGCCGTAGTCACTCTGCTGAAGACCGAAGACCTCGACTTGGCTATGGATCTCACCGCTACCCGTTTCAAAGAGATGCAGCAAGACACCCACCTCACCCAATTGTACGACTTCAAGAGCCGCTGGACCCCCCGCCATTCGCGTCTGCTGCTCAACCTGCGCAGCCCCGACTCTATCCTTGCCGATGTGCAGGTAAGAAAGGCATTGGCGTATGTAGTTGATTATGATTACCTTATCAATGTGGTGCAACAGGGTTTTGCCCAACCCACCGTGGGACCAATCAACCCAAACAAGCCCTACTACGCAAAGGACCTGGCCCGCTACACGTACAATCCTACTGAGGCCCAACGTTTGCTCGCAGCGGCTGGCTGGAACGATAGCGATAATGATGGGGTGTTGGATAAGGTGTTGAATGGAACCCTGACCCGCCTGTCCTTGAAAATACTCAGTGCCAATGGCAGCAAGTTATCGGAAATGGTAGTCGATAATATCCGGGAAAAGGCAAAAATGATCGGCATGGAGCTGGTGGTCAATATGCAGGATATCAACAACATAACTGATGCTACAAAGAAGGGCAATTTCCAGATAGCCAGTTTTGCCAGTGCGGGCCAGCCGGGCTTGGACGAACTCTACCAATCCTATCACTCGGCCAGCCTGGCCCCCAATGGCGACAACCGCACTGGCTACCAAAATCCCAAGATGGACAGCATTATCGTCGCTATTCGCACCACTCCGGACGAGGCTGCGCGCAACGCGCTTTATCTGGAAGCCCAGCGCATCCTGCACGAGGATGTACCAGAGATCTATTTGTTTGCCTCCTATCAGCGGGCGGTGGTAGCCAAAAAGTATAACTACGTACTTACCTCCGTTCGGCCAGGCTACTTCGAACACTTGTTCCGACTAAAATAAGCATTTCTTACGACCTTAGGGCCAACCAAAACGCGCTTCGGCGCATCCTATTCACCAGTAAAAAATCCAATCAATTATGGCATTTGAAGTGGAAGGCAAACTGCACCGGCTTTTTCCAACCGAACAAAAATCATCCAGTTTCACAGCACGCGAGTTTGTGCTTGAAATACCCGACGGCAACTACCCGCAGTTGGTGAAGTTTCAGGCAGTACAAGACCGCTGTGCGTTGCTCGACAGCTTCCGCGAGGGGGAGCGCATCAAAGTATCGTTCGATCTGCGCGGCCGCGAGTGGAACGGCAAGTACCTCACCAATCTGAATGCTTGGCGCATTGACCGGGCCGGGGAAGAAGGAGCCAGCGGCAACGAAGGCGGAGGTGGCAATCATAACAGCACAGCCAAGGCGGACAACAGTTTTCCCACCGATCCTTTCCCTAACTATGGCGATGCGCCGCCTGCTGCCGGGAATTTGGAAGACTTGCCGTTTTGAAAAAAGGGTGAAGAAAAAGAGGGTGGAGAAAAGAATTATTTGGTCTAAAAATAAATTTTTAAGACAGCGTCTACACCCTTCTAAACCGTCTAAATCTCTCTTTATCAATGACCTGGAAAATCCTGTTTTTAGTCTTATGGTGCATTGGGGCAGCCTGCCCAGCCCAGGCGCAGGCCCTTTCCGGCATCGGCAGCCGTTGGGGCGACTCGTTTGTGGAATGGAATTTATTGGCCTTTTCCGCCGATACGGCTGATTTGGAAGAAGGCGAAACACCGCCAGAGGAGACGATTGGTGAGCTCCAGCTGCGCTGGCTCAACGTGCGCGATGACTGGTCAGAATGGGACTTCGAAGCGTTTGGTCAGCGTGGTACCATCCGTCAAAAATGGAAAGATGATTTTACCAACTGGGAGCTGCGCACCTACGATGGAGCAGTGGTCACCATGCGCGCTGCCTGGGCCAACGACCTCAACGAATGGCGCATCACCGACAACGATTTTTCCCTGATCTTAAAGAGCCGCTGGACCAACCAGCTCGACGAGTGGCTGGTGCAAGATGCCAGTCGGGGCCGTTTTTATATGTATACCCTGCGCCAACGCGACCCGCACGACTGGGCCATTGAGGATGGCCTGGATGACTCCGTATCCCTGCCTATGCGCATGGCCTTGATCTTCATCAGCGTTTTTCATGGATCGCCTCGTATGTAGAAGCTGGTCCTGCTGGCAAGACGAGTTTGGAACCCATCTTAAAGTATTCGCACTGGCTATTTGCGCAAAGTAGGCAAAGGCTACCTTTGCATAACACATTGATTATCATTGCCATTTGCCGTTTGATTTATGTTATTATACGCTATTTTTTTGAGTGGACTTTTTGGTTCGCTTTTTACCCATTCCTGTACTATGGACTATCCGACAACCGTCATGCACGTTCAATTTACTAATGTTGATGCTGCACAAGGGAGCATCTACGTCGCGGTGTATGACCGCGCTGCCAATTTTCTGAATGAAAAAAAGGTGCTGTTCCAGAAAATCATTCCGGTGTCCGAGATAGGTAGCCTCGAAATCGCCCTGTCCGAGTTGCCCGCTGGCACCTATGCCATTAGCTGCTTTCACGACGTGAATGGCAATGGTAAGCTGGACAAAAACTTCTTGGGCATCCCCTCCGAACCTTACGGATTCTCGAACAATGCCCGGCCCACTTTTCGGGCACCTAATTGGGAAGAGGCCAAGTTCTACTGGGAGCCTGGGGCGCAAGTAGTGAGCATTCGGCTGGAAAAGTGGTAAAACGTCTCTTTCTCAAAAGTGGAAGACCAGAGACCCAACTTGGCCCAATTTCGCCTGTTGAACTTTCTGAAAATAAAAAACATTGCAAAAGGCGTAGCCATTAAAAAAGACTGGCCCACAAGCTCCCTTGTCGGCCAGTCTCTATGTCTTGCAATGGCATCAGTCGCCACTAGGGCCGATTATTACCACTGAATATCGTCTTCGTCTTTGTCTTTTTTATCTCCCACTTCGTCGTCCGATTCCACCACTTCGTCAAAGTCGTCCTTTTCTGCTTTTGGTGTGGTCACGGCTGGTGTTTCGGATTTGGCACGCACAAATTCGCCGCGTTCCCCCCGATCTTCTTCGCTGTCCATTTCCCGGTTCTGAGCTTCCCACTCGGCTTGGCGGCGATCAAACTCTTCGTAGTCAAATTCCGGCATCAGCTCGGTCTTCACGTGGCTCACCACTTCGTTGAGAGAAGCGACAAAGCGGTTGAAATCTTCTTTGTAGAGGAAAATCTTGTGGCGTTTGTACCCAAAGCCATCTTCCCGACGGGTACTTTCGGTGATGGTGATGAAATAGTCGCTACCCTTGGTCTTTTTCACATCCAAGAAATATGTGCGGCGTTTGCCGGCCCGGACGCGCTTGGAAAACACACTTTCTTCCTGGTCGCGATCACGGTCGCCGCCGCCGCCGAATCCGCCACGGTCACCGCCACCGCCACGATCGTTGCCGCCACGGAAACCGCCGCGATCGCCGCCACGGTCGTTGCTGCCGCGAAAGCCACCCCGGTCGCCGCCGCGATCAAATCCGCCACCACGGTCATTGCTACCGCGAAAACCACCTCGGTCGCCGCCGCGATCAAAACCGCCGCCACGCTCGTTGCCGCCGCGAAAGCCGCCCCGGTCGCCGCCCCGGTCGAAACCGCCGCTACGCTCGTTAGTGCCACGATCAGCACTGCGATCATTGGTCCGGTCGTCGCCGCCACGATCATTGGTCCGATCGGAGCCACTGCGCTCATTGCTTGGTTCCCGAGGATCACTGTTGTCTCTCCGTTTGAAATTCCCGTATTCCACCTTTCTGAATGTTTTGTGAAAAATTGTGATGAATAGTCACGAGCAAAGGTAGATTTTCCACGGATACCACGTATTTTTTTTTCAAAATCTACTCCTGAAAGCATTTTTAAAATAAAACCAGCGGAAACAAGGCCAAAACCGGGCAGATACAAGGAAGTAGATGCCTATTTATCGTAGGCAAAAAAGCTGTCGGCCAAGGTCACCGCCTTGTTCAAGGAATTATCGTCGTACACGATCACTACCAGCAAATTGGTACTGCTTTCCGAGTCGAGCAAAGCCATCAATATAGCGTTCACCCCATCTTTGCGGCCTTTCACATAGTAGCCCGTGAAATCATCCACATCGGCCTCATCGGCTTCTTCCACAATATCATATTCCAATTCCTTGGCCATCTCTATTACGGCATCCGCCAAATGGTCTTTCGTGATGTTCTCGTCCTGAATAGGAGTAATACTCAGAAAAAGGTTGTCGTTGGAGGCCGTATATTCCTCCGCATTGTTGGTCTCTACTTTAAAATTGGAAGGTACCGTAAAGCCTACGCCGTGGGTATCCCAGTGCATTTCGGTTTGTGCTTGTAAGGCGGTAAGAGATAGGAAAAGAGTAAGCGTAAGCAGAATAGTTTGAAAACGTTTCATGCGAAGAAAAAAGATTTTTGTGTGAAATAATGGCAAAGGTAGTTGGCCAGACTACAGTTGGAGCTATGCCAACCACCAGTCCCCGGAATTTGAATTTCCTTAACACTTTATCCCAAGGAGACGTATTGTCTGACGCATAATTCTATGAAAATTTTCTACAAGGTAGCCAGCCGATTGGCTACGATTTGAATTTTTTGAGCATCCACATACCCAGCAGTTTCTATACCTGAAGCCACATCCACGCCAATGCAAGCGGGGTGAGCCAGCACATTGGCCAGATTATCGAGGTGCAGACCGCCAGCCAGCAAAAAAGGGTAGGGAAAATCGGCGGGAATAGCCAGCCGAATGCTTTGCCCGCTGCCCGGCAACGCACCATCCAGGATGAACATATCAACATCAGCGGCGAAGAGTTCCAGGCGTTCCAGATCGTCCAAGGTTTGCACTGCGCAGGCCAGCATCACCTTTTGACGTAGGGAGCGCACGAAGTCCGGCGTTACGTCATGGGCATACAACTGGACGATTTGGAAAGGGTACTTCGCTAAAATTGCCCGTATTTCGGTTTCCGTGTTCTTATAAAAGACGGCTACTAAGTGCGCAGGAAAGACGGCCAGATGTTGCAGTGCTGCCAACGTGGCCGCATCCGGGCGGCGCTTGCTGACCGGCGAAAAATTAATGCCCAAGTAGTCCGCTGCCGTATTGGCCAACAGCTCCACCGTGCGAATGCCGCAGGCTTTGAACAGCCGTCGCCCATTGGCTTGGAAATGCTGCGCAAAGGTCGAAACCGCAGATCCCGACCAATGCCGCATCAGGCTGGTGCCGATCAAAAAACCATCGGCGGCGCGGACCACCTGAAAGTCGCGGTAGTCGCGCAGGCCCGATTCGGCAATCAAAAAACGCCCGCCCGCGTGCCGGGCCAGTACGTTTGCGCGATTCAATGCCGTCCGGAAAGTTTTGAGGTCGCGGTTGTTGACCCCCAACACCGGGAAATCAAGGTGCTGGATGCGCTCCAATTCGGTGGCGTCGTGGACCTCCACCAATACGCCCAAACCAATGGCCTCCGCCTGGAGGCGTAGCTCTTCCAATAGGGCCGGCTCCAGTATGGCGGCGATGAGCAAAATGAGGTCGGCACCATGCCGTTTGGCCAGATAGATTTGAATTAGGTCCAGCACAAAATCCTTTTGCAGCAACAAAGGACGTGCAGTTGTTTTGCCTTGCCCGTTTGCCATTTGCGCATCGCCTTCCCGATTTTCATCGGGAAGGCGATGCGCTCCAATTGTCTTTGCCGCCAAGGCCAGATCGGCGTAGCTGCCGCCAAAAAACGGCGCATCCGTCAACACCGAAATCGCGCCCGCGTCGGCCTGGGCGTAGGCTTGCACCTGCGCCGACAAGTCGGCCTCGCGGTTGATCCAGCCTTCCGATGGACTTTTGCGCTTGAATTCGGCGATGAAAAAAGGTATCTGGGAGCTGCGATTCTCGGCCAGTGTCTGGTAAAAAAGTGGCGTAGAAGCCCCCTCGTTTTCCACCATTTCCATTGTCTCTTTTTCCAACTGCAAAAAATCGTATTGGGTGTACAAACCCTTGATTTCCAACTTTTTTTGGGCCACGATGTCGGCCAGAATATTTTCCATGTGTCGGTTGATAGTGGCCGAACGGCCTTATTTTTACCCCAAAACTTCCTCATGCGCAGTCTTTTCACCACCGTTTTGATAGGCTGGCTGGCAGCCTGCCAGCAGCAACCGACCGAGCCAGCCAAACCACCAACTGTACCGTTGCGCGAACAGTTGGCCAAGACATGGATATTGAGCGATCTTAAAACGTCACAACTGACCGCTTCTGGGACGGAAGCCGCCCGACGCTGGAAAGTGCGGCTGCTACAGGCTGGGGTGCTGTTCCATCTTTTCCCCGATGGTCAATGCGCATTTATAGAGGGCGAAATATACCACGTCGGCCAATGGACGCTCGACGAACGCAGCAACAAAATAAACTGCACGTACGCCGAACAGGATTCATCGTCTACATTGTCGATCAAAATCCGGCGGCTGGGCGGCGATTCATTGGTGGCCGATTTGACACGACAAGAACAGATGCTTTCGGTTATTTTAAAGACCGATAATTATGGGTACAGTAAGCCTGAAAAATGCCCATGGCATCTGGTGAACAATCAATGGCGCATCAAGCCCGATCATCCCGAAACAGATGGTGAAATCAAGGCGCGGTTTATCAACTACCTGCGGCATTATTGCACTTTACTGGAAGCCATGTTAGACAATAACGGACAGCGGGTAACGGTAAAAAATTCCCCCTCCTGTATCCAGGTGTATAGTTCCGGGATTGGGATGCGCAACACGGATAAAATTGACGCAGCGTGGTACGCTACGTTTTATGACCGCCAGGATGCCAAAAAATGCTTAATCATGTTTAGAAAAATGTTGCCTGATAACGGAGTAATTACCGGACCCAAGACTCGAAACTGGGTCAGTGACGATCTCACAATTTTGCAGCGGTTAATGAATCGTTTGCAGGGGGAAAAGTAGCGGCAATCGTTGAAGGAGGTGGATAGAATTTATGAAAGGACTGCTGCTTCTGGCTGCAACACCTGCCGCAGACCCTCCAGCACTTCGCCCATTGCCCCGGCAAAAATCAACCGCTCCATTTTGGCATAAGCCTCCGGCAACGGGAGCTCCTCTACAAATTTAGTATAGATAAACGCCGCGTTCATGGCCACCAGTTTGTAGTGTTCTGTGGTCGGCACGCCGGCGATCATGGCCTGTGCAATCGCCAGACACTCGTCGGGGTTATTGGCACTGACGGCAGAGAATGGCAGCGGCGATAGACCAAAGTCCACTGCACTGAGTTCATAGTCTTGCCTTTCGCCGTCTTTGTATTCCAGCACCCGCGTGGGCGCACTGATGGATATTTCGTCCAGTCCATCCCAACCGCGCACCACAATGACGTGCTGTTTACCCATTTTGATGGCTGTTTCAAAAATAACATCCATCAGCTCCGCAAAGGAGGTGCCGATAAACTGGCGGTCAGGCAAATAGGGGTTGACCAGCGGCCCCAGTACATTGAATACCGTGGGGACCCCGATTTTGGCCCGCACCGGGGCGAAATGGCGAAAAATCGGGTGTACGTCCGGCGCGAACACAAAAGCGAGGTTGGTTTCCGCCAACGACTGCTCCGCCTGGGTGGGCGAAAAACGGATGGGCAAACCCAAGCTTTCCAGTAAATTGAAACTGCCAAATCGCCCAGCGGCAGCACGGTTGCCGTGCTTGGCGATGCGCAGGCCGGTGTGGGCCAGCAACAGGCTCGCCAGCGTGGATGTATTGATGCGTGGCAAACCGGAACCGCCCGTGCCACAAATGTCTACTATGGAATGCGGAGTGCGGAGTGCGGAGTGCGGAGTGCGGAATTCCGAATTCTGAACTCCAAACAGGGCCTCGATAAAATGGCATAACTCGGAGGCGTTGCGCAGCCGGTGCGATAGCGAGACCAGCAAAATTTGCTTTTGGTCGTCCGAAAACTGGCCCTCCTCCACCGTCCGGAGGAAAGTCTGCAGGGTGTCAACGGACAGTAAGGCCCCCGTTTGGAGGCGTTGCGAGAGATCATGAAAAACGCGGTTGCCAGCAGCCATGCGCCCCTCCACCACGTTGCGCAGCATCCGCATCCCGGCGGCATTGGTCATACTCAGCACGGATTCCGGGTGAAACTGGATGCCTTCAATGGGCAGCCGTTTGTGCCGGATGGCCATCACCACATCGTCGGCAGAGCGGGCACTCACCTCAAAATCCGACGGCACTGTTTTCGCCGCCCAAGAGTGGTAGCGGGCCACTTGGCAATTGGGTTCCAAACCCGTAAAAATACCCCGCCCATCGTGCTGGATCGGGACGGCCTTGCCATGTACAGGAGCAATATTGGCGAGGCTGCCGCCAAAAAACTCAAGGAGGGCCTGGTGGCCCAAACACACACCGAGGATGGGCTTGGTCTGATGGAACTTGGCGATGACGGCCATTAGATTGCCCGCATTACGCGGCACCGAGGGTCCGGGCGAGAGCACCAGCAGGTCGAAATCTTCCTGCGCAAGTACCTCTGGATTAACGGTATTGCGATAGACTTTTACCGTGCAGTCCAATTGGCGAAAATAGTCTACCAAGTTGTAGGTGAACGAGTCGAAATTATCAAGCACCAAGATTTTCATAGCGTATTAATGTATCAGTACGATGATGCAAAGATGCGAGAAAAAACTCCGGCTTTGCAAGGGCCGGAGTGATTTTTTTCTTATTTCCATAAACCTCGTAGACTATTTGGAAACCTACGAGGTTCTGAAATTACTTATTGAAAGCCTTTTTCAGTTCATCTGAGGCCAGGGCCTGTGCCGCCTTGGCCTCAGGCAGCACGGCCGCCATACCAAAAAACTCGTGCGTAACTCCATCGTATTTTTTGACCATAACCGCTACCCCTGCCGATTTCAGTTTATCGGCCAACATTTGGCCGTCGCTTTGCAGCGGGTCAATTTCAGCCAGAATAATCGTCGTGGGTGGCATCCCTTTTAGGTTGGCATTGACCAGCGAAATCATCGGATTGCTGGCGGTGGCCATATTGGGCAAATATTTTTCCATAAACCAGCCCATCATCGGCTTGTCCAACGGCTTGGCAGTCATATATTGCATATAAGAGGGCGTATTCATGTCAGCCTGCGCAATTGGATAGATCAACACCTCGTGGAGCGGTAGCATGACTTTTTTGTCGCGGGCCATCATGCTGACCGCAGCCGCCAAGTTGCCTCCCGCGCTTTCGCCCACTACGGCGATACGCTTGGGATCGCCTTGGATGGAAGCAGCATTTTTAAGGGTCCATTCGTAGGCGGCGTACGAATCATTGTGTGCCGTCGGGAACTTAAACTCCGGTGCCAAGCGGTAGGCTACCGATACTACTACGGCACCCACTTGCTCCGCCAAACCTCTGGCCGAGGCATCATAGACGTCAAGATCAGCAATGACCCAACCGCCGCCGTGGTAATACACAATGACCGGGAAAGGAGCGGTACCCGTTTTGGGGGTATAAATGCGGGCATGGATGTTGCCGCCTTTTACGGGGATGGTCTTGCCCATAGTGTCCACCATCGAGGGAGGCACCATGATGTTGTTTTCTTTGATCAAAGCCATTACTGCATCAGTGGGGGTCGGGGTTTTGCGGGCTTCCTGGGCAGTGAGGGTCGGGATAGGCGGTGCCTTAAAACTAGCCAGTTTTTCGATCACCGTCTGCATCTGCGGGGTGATATTCGGTGCCCAGGCGGGCTTGGGGCCAGTGGGTCTTAGTTCTCCCTGCTTGGGCGTCGTATCTTTTGGCGCGGTGACCGGAGTTTCGGCCACCGGCTTGTTCTTGTTCGCATCGCCGCCGCAAGCGGCCAGGGTGGAGAGGAATGCAAAAATGAACACAAATGAAGAGTGCCGGAAAGCAATTGGTAGTCGGTAAGCAGAGGTAATATGATTAATTTTTTTCACGTTGTTGGACTTGGTTTCTAATGAAATGATACACGAATGCCGGTCCGCGCGTGCCGACCGGCATTCATAATGATCTTTCTAAAAATGTTATGCCATTTTTTTAACTTCTCATCTTCCTCATCGAATATCCCATTTTCGGGTCTTGAAAAAACGGATCACCAGATAGACCAACAGACCTGCCGGTCCAGTAATCAAGGTCAACAGCAAACTTGGTACAACCAGCAGATGAGGGATGTTCTCCTGTCGGGCATCATGGACTTGCCAGATGCCAACCAGCAGGCAAAAGGAAAGGTAGTTTAGCCAGCCAGTCAGCAGCATTTCCTTGCTGCGAAATAGGTTTTCAAAGCCACTCAACGACCATAAGTTGCCCTCTACACTCTCTGAGCCGAGATAGCTAAAGGTGAACCAAGTCGCCACCAGAAACAACAGGATAGCGGCGATAAAGGCAATAAGCTCGGTGCGCCGCCAATTGGGTACGAACATCAGCAAGGCCCAAGGCAAGAAAATAAGAATACTAGCGTACCAATAGAAATCGTCGGAGGACATTTTTTAATGCTGTGGCCAATCCCGATAAAAGATCGGGACAAGTAGTGATAAATGTAGACAATTGGTGATGGACACTACGTTTCTCTTCCTTCTTTCATCCTCTTACCAATGGTTCGTAAAGAATCAGGCGGCTATTTTGCCAAGATTGTATAGTTGTTGGAGTGCCGGATGATTTTTTGTGAGGTTCGGGAAATTGGCGAACAC
>JAYUXG010000481.1:0-8262 GCA_043753125.1 Saprospirales bacterium
GCACGATTCTTGGCTAAGTGCAGCTCCGATAGCCTGGCTTGTGTGGATGTCTTCGTTTCACTACGACATGATAACGTGCTGTTTATTAGTCGTTTATACCTAAAACGTGTACCCCACCGTAAAATTAAACCGGTAGCCCGGCAGCAAGGCCCGGGGCGTATGCACTTTCACCTCATCCCCTTCGATCTGGGCCGCCAGCCGGGCACCGATGATTGGAATATCGCCCACTTTCTCCTGTACTTTGTCGCGGAAAGCGACGATGTCGTTTTGCGGGTCGGTGGAGGAATAAGTGAGCGTGCCGCGCATGAGCTTGAAATCCAGCCCGATAAAGGTGGCATCCAGCGTGAAATGTTCGCCCAGTCGCACCTGCGCCCCAACCGCACCGCCCAGCCCGAAGCCACCGATGCCGCCTTTCAGAATGGTTTCGCCGGTATTCTCCGCATTTTTGGTGGTCCGGGTGATGCCAAAATGATTGTAGCGGGCATAAGGGGCCAGATACAGACCGACCGGAGCGCGATGGCCCAGGTAGAAACGATGTTCGACGGTACCGCCAAAAGAGGTAAAACGGTTGCTGACCAGTTCATCGCTGTCATCGGCAATGTTCAGTTGGTTGACAATGGCCCCCGGCACTTTGGTCGGGCGCGGTATGCCGATGATGACCGAAATAGATTTGTTGTCGGCATAAGCCCATTCGCCGCGCAGGTTGAGCTTGCCGCTATGCAGGAGCAGACTAAAAGGAGCCAAGCCCACGGTAAAAGATTGATCGGTATTGCTTTGCGTCTGCCGGACCGCTGGACGACGATATTGTGCGAAAGCAGGAATTGTTGCCAGCAGGCCGCTCACCAAAAAGAGCGAAGTCATCAGCAAACGGGTGGAGGGGTGAAAAGTGGTACGTGTCATGTGTGTAAAATGTTTGCCCCAAAAACGGGCATCGGGCATCGGGCATTGCCAGCCAACCAGTTAAGCGGATGCTAAACTTTGGACCATAAAGTCCATTTTAGTTAAAAAACGCCGCTCGAGCGGATTGGTACAGACCAATCAAAAAAAAATCCGCGTATATCGGTGCAAATCCGCCCGATCTGCGTTTCCACTTTTTTACTCAAAACTGACCGCTCCTGCCGCACGTTGTACTAACCTTGCGGTTCAAAAAAATCTTCCTCTGTATGCGCCAAACCCTCGTTCTTTTTTGCTGCCTATTGGCGGCCACCCTGTTCGCCCAGCCCAACCCGACCGCTACCGCTACTACGGACCCCATGCCGGAAAAGCACCTGCGTAATATTCGCCAGCTCACTTTTGGCGGCGACAACGCCGAAGCCTATTGGAGTCCCAACAGCAAATGGCTCACTTTTCAAAGTAATAATGTGCGCTGGGGCCTGCACTGCGACCAGATTTTCGCCATGTCCATCAAGAAAGCGGCCAAAGACAGTACCTACAAGCCACAGCGCATCAGTACTGGCCGGGGCCGCACCACTTGTTCCTACTTTATGCCCGATGGCAAGCACGTGCTGTTCGCCAGTACCCATGCCGCTGCCGATAGCTGCCCACCCACCGGCGACCTGCGCAAGGGTGGTAAGTACCTGTGGCCAGTGTACGGCAGCTACGATATCTACGTGTCAGACTTGAAAGGGAAGATCACGCGTCAACTCACCAAATCGCCCGGTTACGATGCCGAGGCCGTACTCAGTCCCAAAGGCGACAAAATTCTCTTCACCAGCGACCGCAGTGGCGACCTCGAGCTCTGGACCATGAACCTCGATGGTTCTAATCTGAAACAAATCACCAATACGTTAGGCTACGATGGTGGTGCCTTTTTCAGCCCCGACGGTAGCCAGATCGTATTCCGGGCCAGCCGCCCCACCGCCGAGGCGGATATAAAGGAATATAAGGACTTGTTTAGCCAGCAGCTGGTCGCCCCTACCAACATGGAGATTTTTGTGTGCAATGCCGATGGCTCCAACCAACGCCAAGTGACCAATTTGGGTAAAGCCAACTGGGCACCGTTTTTTCATCCATCGAGCAAAAAGATCATTTTTTCCAGCAACCATGCTTCCAAGCGTGGCTATGATTTCCAATTGTATATGATCAACCTGGACGGTTCTGGCCTCGAACAGATCTCCTCCGAGAGCATCTTCAACGCCTTCCCGATGTTCTCGCCAGACGGCAAAAAAGTTGCCTGGAGCTCCAACCGCAACAATGGCGGGGGGCGGGACACGAATGTGTTTGTGGCAGATTGGGTGGAATGACCGTACCGGCGGGTTCAGCCGCCGCATATTCGGCGAAACAGCGGCTAAATCCGCCAGTGCTTAACTGTCGGCGGCTGAACCCGCCGATACGGTGACTTTTGACCACACCACCCCCTCCCGTAGCCGCGTTTCCAATTCGTCGCCGGGCAGAACTTCCGTGGCTGCGGTGATGCTTTTGCCGTTTTTTAAAGTCAAACTATATCCCCGGCGCAGCACCTGCTCGGGCTGCAAGGCCCCGCAAAGAACTTCCATCTGGTGCAAGTGGTTTTGGTGGCTGCGTAAAAATCGGGTGGCCAACGCGGGCAACTGTTCGCTCCACTGATCGAGCTGGCGGGAGGCGCGTTGCAGCCGCTCGCGACTACCCCAACGCAGGGCAGTTTCCAATCGTTCGAGTTCCAAAGCCCTGATTTTCAATTGGTATTGGCCAGTCAAACCAATTTGATCGGCTTGCCGTTGCAGTGCATTTTCAAAAAACAGGTTGTGCTGGATCAGAAAATCGGCCACGGCAGTGGGTGTCTTGAGGGCGGTATGAGCGACCAAATCCAGTACCGTTTCGTCCACATCGTGGCCAATGCCCGTCAGTACCGGCAACGGCATTTGGGCCACGTACTGGCTCAAAGCCAGCCCATCGAAGGCTGCCAAGTCGAGTCGCGCGCCACCGCCCCGCACCACCACGATGCAGTCAAATTCGTTGGCCCGGGCTGACACTTGGCCCAAGGAAGCCAGCAGCTCTACCTCGGCAGTTTTTCCCTGCACGGAACTGCTAAATAATTGGCAATGAAAGCAGTAGGCAAACGGGTTCTGTTGCAGCTGTTCGCGAAAATCCTGGAATCCCGCTGCTCCTTCCGAGGTGACAATGGCGATGCGCTGCAACACCACGGGCAGTGGCAGTGTCCCATTGCTTTCCAGTAGGCCCGACTGGCGCAGCGTTTGGATGACCTGACGGCGTTGGCGTTCGAGTTGGCCCAGCGTATGCGCCGGGTCGAGGTCAATAATGTGGAGCTTGAAGCCGTATTGTTCGTGAAAATCCACCCGGACACACATTTTCACCTCCAAACCCTCGCCCAGCACGGTATCCAGTTGCAGGCCCAGCGTTTTGTACAATCGCCGGTGATCCTGCGCCCACAGCACCGCCGCCGCTTGGGCAAGCAGGGTATCGTCTTCGCCTTTTTGCACCAGTTGCAGATAGAAATGCCCCCGCGATTGGCTCAATTGGGCAATTTCCGCCGTGATCCAGAGCGGCTGCTGAAAATTGAGGGCCACCACCCGGCGGAGGTGTTCGGTCAGGTCGAAAAGGGTATGGACAGTAGGCATTGGACCGTAGAGGTTCTAATAAGCCATCAATTTCCGCAACTGCTCCTTCATCCGCTCCAATGGGAAGAAATTTTGCTCCAACGGAATAGCGAATGGCACTGGTGTGTCCAAACTGGCGGCCCGCAGTACCGGGGCATCCAGATGCTCGAACAAATGCTCGGAAATCCAGGCCGCGATCTCGCCACCGATGCCGCCAAAGAGGGTGTCCTCGTGCAGGATGAGGACCCGGTTGGTCTTTTTCACGGAGCGGGTAATGGCCTCATAATCAAGCGGTACCAGCGAACGCAGATCCACAATGTCGGCATCCAGGCCAAGTTCGGTGACCGCCTGTTCGGCCCAGCGCACGCCGAGGCCGTAAGTCAGGACGCTCAGGGCCTGGCCTTCGCGCACTTGCCGCGCTTTGCCGATTTCGACGGTGTAAAAACCCTCCGGCATCGGCCCGTTCTCGGAACGGTACAAGGCTTTGTGCTCGAAAAACATAACCGGATTGGGATCCTCAAATGCCGCCAGCAACAGCCCTTTGGCATCGTAGGGCGTGCTGGGGTACACCACTTTCAGCCCTGGCACGTGGGTGAACCACGCTTCGTTCGATTGTGAATGAAACGGCCCGGCCCCCGACCCCCCGCCCGTCGGCATCCGAATTACTAAGTCGGCGGGTTGTCCCCAGCGCCAGTGCTGCTTGGCCAAGTTATTGACAATCTGGTTGAAACCGCAGGTCACGAAGTCGGCAAACTGCATCTCGACCATGCTCTTAATGCCCTTCAGGCTTAGCCCCAGCGCAATGCCGACGATGGCCGATTCGCAGAGCGGCGTGTTGCGCACCCGCGCCTTACCAAACTCTTCGACGAAACCATTGGTGATTTTGAACACGCCGCCGTAGTCGGCAATGTCCTGGCCCATGAGCACAAGTTCTGGGTGGCGGCGCATGGCTTGACGGAGGCCGTCGGTGAGGGCGTCGATGTAGCGAGCGGTGGGCGGTGCGTCCTCCGTAGAGGAAGCCCCCCCTGCCCCCCCCGTAAATGGGGGGAAGGCGGTGACCTCCGTAGTGTCCTCTTGCTCCCTCCTTTTATGGGGGGGTGAGGGGGGGGCTTCCTCTACGGGGGAACTTGGAAGTGTTGCATACACGTCCCCCAACTCCTCCGCTGTATCCGCCACCGGCTCCGGCTCGTTAAACATCACCTCCACCGCATCCTGAATGGTTTTTTTGTAGTTTTTGCGGAAATTCTCAGCGGTCTCTTTTGCTAAAATGCCTTCCGCGAGCAGCCAACGCTCGTAATTGTCGAGTGGGTCCTTGGTGGCCCATTCGTCCATGAGCTCCTTGGGGACGTACTTGGTGCCGCTGGCTTCCTCATGGCCGCGCATCCGAAAGGTCATGCATTCAAGCAAAAAGGGTGCGGGCTTTTCCCGCATTTCGGCAGCCACCTGGCTGATGGTGGTGTAAACTTCCAAAATGTTGTTGCCATCTATTTTTGCGCTCCGCATCCCGTAGCCCACGGCGCGATCCACCAAATCCTGGCAGGCGTACTGCTCGTTTTTGGTGGTGCTCAGGCCGTAGCCGTTGTTTTCGATGACAAAAATGACCGGCAGTTTCCAAACTGACGCGACGTTGAGGGCTTCGTGAAATTCGCCTTGGCTGGTCGCGCCTTCGCCGGTGAAGGCTAGGGAGACTTTGTTTTCTTGGCGCAATTTATGGGCCAAGGCTACACCAGCAGCCAGCGAGAGCTGCGGCCCCAGGTGCGAGATCATGCCGACGATGCCGTGCTCCAAGGCACCAAAGTGGAACGAGCGATCGCGGGCCTTGGTGTACCCAAGCCGCTTGCCCTGCCACTGGCAGAATAGCCGGTCGAGTGGCATCTGCCGGGCAGTGAACACGCCGAGGTTGCGGTGCATGGTAAAAATCAACTCGTCGGGCTGCAAGGCGCAGGCTGCACCCACGGCAATGGCTTCTTGCCCGATGCCCGAAAACCACTTGGAGATGCGGCCTTGGCGAAGCAGGTTGAGCATTTTTTCCTCGATCAGGCGAGGCTTGACGAGCTCGGTGTGGAGGCGGAGCAGGGTTTCTTGGTCAAAACCTTGGGCGGAGTAGGAAATAAGCGGCGCAATGGTCGGAAGCATAGGTGGTTGCTGACTTAGTGAAAGCCCCGCAAAGGTCGAAGATTTTCTGGTGTGTCCATTCGGCAAAGGCTACAAAAAGTAAGGGGCCGGGGCGAGGCAGCGGAAAGCGGAAATGGTCGAGCAGGGCTGGGTAGCCAATTTAGAACTACTCAACGTTGCAAGACCACCTTTGCGTACCGCGTTTTTTCGCCCGCCCGCAGGTACAAGGTATAAATGCCGGAGGGCAAACGTGTACCATCAAAGGTATGGTGGAGGAAACCACTTTGGAAATCAACTACTCGATGTTGCATCAGTTGCCCCAGGGAATTATAAAGTATAAATTCCAGATTGTCATTGGCTGCACCGCGTACCTCCACGGTGAATTGACCGGCACTGGGATTAGGGAAGAGCCGCAGATAGTCGAGCCAATTCGGCTCGTGCGCAGGCGTAGCCTCCGTGACCAGCACGGTTTCCACCATAGCGCAACCAGTGCCTCGGGTGATGGTGACGCTGTAGGCACCTGTTTGCGTAACCTCATTTATAGCCGTGGTCGCCCCATTGGACCAGGCGTAGGCCGTTGCGCCGGGGACCGTGGCGTCGAGCAGAACGGACTGGCCGGGCGTCAGGTAGTTGATGGCGGGCAAATTGGCCGGAGCTCCCAAGGAGCCGGACTGCACCAAGGCCTGGAGTTGCTCCAAGTCGTTTTTCACCGTGCCGAAGATGTCGGGGCAGGGGTGCGGGATGTCGGGGTGGTAGGTGAAGGCGAGGGTGAAGAGGAAGGTGTCGTTGGGGGTCAGGTCGAATGGGCCATGCGAACCCAGCATCCGGCGATCACCGGCTGGCAGGCCACCGCCCGCGCACATGGTATGGCCAGTCGGATCGGCGGGGTTATCCGGGAAAAGAAAATCAATGGGCTGGCCATTGTAGGTGGGCGTAGTGCCGTCGCGCCATTTTCCTTGCAAATAAAAGTTGTATTCTTCGGCAGCATTGGGGTCGGTCGTGCCGGGCGTTGGTGCGGGGATGACACCGCCATTGTCGTAGTAGATGAATTTGCTGAGCGCGACATTGGTAAAGGCAATAGACGCTACGGGCAATTCATTGCCAAAGGTAGGGGTACCACCGGGGCAGCTGGTACCAACTTGCCCATCCAGCGTATCCTTGTTGTACACGTACATGGCATTTACAGCGGGTAAGGAGCCAATATAATCGTCGTAGGCGCAGCCGAGGTCGGGGTCGGACCAAAGCCCGGAAAACATATTGGTGTAGTCATTTGCGGAGTGGTTGATTACCTCAAAATCCACCATCAGCGAGCGGCCCACCGGAAGGTCGGGGTGGCAATGATAGACATACATGGAAACGCCAATGTCTACTACCAAGGGCCTCCCAGCGGTTCTGGTGTGCCAAGTGCTGTCGGTGATGACCCACCAGGCCATCTGGTCGCCCTTGATGCGTGGATAGTCGCCGTCGGCGGGGGCATAAAAACCATCGCCGTTGGCATCCACGAAAGGGGCGGGCAGCAGCGATTTATCAACGGTCGTGTTGGTAAAATCCAGGTTATGCGTAAAATGCGCGTTGCCTTTGGCCGGCCAAGTGCTGATATCGAAAGGGAGCGGTTGGTCCAGTTGGCCATTGTCCGCCCAATCTTGGCGCAGGACCTCTACCTGCGTCCGGTTCACCATCCAAACCCGGTCGAAATCGGCAGCAGGCCCCTGGCTGATGCCGCTGCGATAGTCCGTATAATCACTGGCGTATACTTCAGCGGCCATATGCAACAGGCTATCCTGGTCGAGCGCGCCCAACCAAAGCCCGGCAGCAAAAAACAGGCTCGTCAAACTGTCCTTGGGCACCACAAAGCTGTTGATTTCACCATTGAAGAACAGATTGGGCGTTGGGGCAGCCACCGCGCTCAACAGTTCGTTTTGAACCTTGGATGCAGGGACGGTTCTATTGGGCCGGTATATCCCGCTATATCGGTACGCAGCACAAAAGATAACATACCGGAACCCACCTGACCGGCCACCACGTAGCCGTCTGCTGTCTGTAGCAAAGTCCGGCCTGCTCCCGCCTGGTAGGTTTTCCGCCAAAGCGGGGATCCATCTGCGGCCAAGTGATGGAGCACCACTTGCAGGGAGTCCGAGCGCCCGGTCACGGTAATGCTGCCATCGGCTTCCAGCAGCAAGGCATTGTACGCCAGATCGTCGTACATCCGCGTCCACTCGATCACGCCGGTGGGGGATAACCGGACCAGTACGGCCACACTGTCGGCAATAAAGCCAGTCGCCAAAAAGCCTTGACTATCAGTCCCTTGGATGTCGCGGAGAATGTAGGCCGTGGTGTCGGCCCAGAGCGTGTTGCCCTCGCTGTCCAGCGCAAACACCACGCCGTTGTTGCCCACGCCGACCACCCCGTCTGCCGTCCTGGTTCCGGCATTGGGGTTGCCCAGGGTATTGGGCTTTTCCCAGTTCATCATGACGCCCTGGCCGGGACGGTAGGTGACCTGGCGAAAATATTTTCGGCCCAGGATGACGTAGGTGCTGTCGTTCAAATCCACAATAATCGGCGAGAAAGCAGTGCCGCCAAACCATTCGTCCAGCACAGTTTCGTGTACAAA
>JAYUXG010000482.1:0-3373 GCA_043753125.1 Saprospirales bacterium
CAATTTATCGATCTCGCCTTCGATCAGCGCGTCGGCCCGGAACCGCTTTTTGGAGTCCTTGTTGTCCACCAGCGGGTCGTTGAAAGCGTCCACGTGGCCACTGGCTTTCCAGATTTTGGGGTGCATGAAAATGGCCGAATCCAGGCCCACGATGTTCTCGTGCAGCTGCACCATCGCCCGCCACCAGTATTCTTTGATGTTGTTTTTGAGTTCCACGCCCATCGGGCCATAGTCGTACACGCCGTTCAGCCCTTCGTATACTTCGGAGGAAGGGTAAATAAATCCGTATTCCTTGCTGTGCGATACAATGCGCTTGAATAAATCTTCTGACATGGAATGAATTTGCTAATTTACTAATCCCGATGAAATATCGGGACAGGTTATGGTCAATTTGCTAATAATCAACACATTCTCTTGAAATTCGGAGTACGTCGCCTTTTGTCATTCTAACGGGAACCGTCCACCCTACGATGTACGCCGCAACGTGTTCCGCGATGTGGACGGTCCCCGTCAGGATGACAAACGTAACGTATACACCACATTGAGGACAGATTTACTTAGTCAGTTTCATCAAAACTTGACAGGCTTTACCCAAAAAGAGGCGCAAAGGTGAAGAATTCGATCCGGAAAAGGAAGGCACTACCATCACTTTCCGGTTGAGCCATGCTTTTTCACCCCCCATTTGCCCCCTTTCATCCAATCTTTTGTCTCTTTTCCCAGCAATAGCGCACCTTCGGTGGCGTTTTTCCACGCATTTACTTTTCTGGAAATTATACTCTAACCAAACACACACGAATATGAAGTATCTTTTTTTGCTACCCCTGCTTTTGCTGGTTGGTACGTGGCTACCCGCCCAAACGACGGCCTTGCCGACCTACAACCCCGACGACATCAATGTGCCGTACAAAAAATTCACGCTGCCCAACGGTCTGCGGCTCATCGTCCATGAGGACCACAAGGCCCCCATCGTGGCGGTGAACGTGTGGTACCATGTGGGTTCCAAGAACGAAAAAATGGGCAAGAGTGGTTTCGCCCACTTGTTCGAACACCTGATGTTCAACGGCTCGGAAAACTTCAACACCGACTACTTCCAGGCACTGGAAGCCATCGGCGCAACCGATCTGAACGGCACCACCAACGAGGACCGCACCAATTATTTCCAAAACGTGCCGGTTGGCGGGCTGGACCAAGTGCTGTGGCTCGAAAGCGACCGCATGGGCCACTTGTTGGGAGCCATTGATCTGGCCAAACTGGACGAGCAGCGCGGCGTGGTGCAAAACGAGAAACGCCAAGGCGAAAACCAGCCCTATTCCCTCGGTTGGGACATCATGCAAAAAGAAATGTTCCCGCCGCACCACCCTTACGGCCACACCGTGATCGGGGAGATGAGCGACCTGACCGCCGCCAGCCTCGATGATGTAAAAGATTGGTTCAAAGCCTATTATGGTGCCGCCAACGCTGTGGTCGTTATCGCCGGGGACATTACTACCGATGCCGCTTACGAAAAGGTGCTCAAATATTTCGGCAACATCCCCGCTGGACCGACCATCGCCCGACCGATGGTGAACATCCCGAAACGCACCGGCGAAGTACGCATGACCTACCAGGACCGGGTGCCGGAATCGCAGCTCAACCTGGTCTGGAACACTGCCCAATGGGGTACGCATGATGCGGTGCTGCTTGACTTGGTGTCCGACTTGTTGGGTGCTGGTAAAAACAGCCGCTTGTACAAGAAACTGGTCTATGATAAGCAAATTGCTACGTCGCTGTTTGCCTTTGCCGCGCCCAACGAAATTGCGGGCAATTTTGTCATCTCTGTCAATGTGAAGCCCGGCCACACGCTGGACGAAGTGGAAGCGGCTACCAACGAAATTATGACCGAGTTTTTAGCCAAAGGCCCCACCGCCGAAGAAGTCAAACGGGTACAAGCCGCCTATTTTGCCAATTTTATCAAGGGCTTGGAGCGCATCGGTGGCTTCGGTGGCAAGAGCGATTTGCTGGCGCAAAATGAGGTGTATGGCAACACGCCGGACTACTACAAGAAGCAGTTGAAATGGTATAGCCAGGCCACGGCACCGCAAATTCATGACGCGGCGAAACGCTGGTTGAGCGATGGCCGCTTGGTGCTGACCTGCACGCCATTGCCCGAATATAGCGTCACTGGTACCGAGGTGGACCGCAAGGAAAAACCCAAAGTGGATATGGGCGTTTCAGCAAAATTCCCTGACTTACAGCGTGGTACGTTGAAAAATGGCATGAAGGTCGTGCTGGCCCGCCGTACCGAAAGCCCCACCGTAGTGGCCAGCCTGATGTTTGACGCGGGCTACGTGACCGATCGTTTTGGCGGCAAATCCGGTCTTGCCAATCTCGCCATGAATATGCTCGACGAAGGCACCAAAACCATGAACAGCCTGCAAATCAACGAGCGACTGCAACTCTTGGGGGCCACGCTGAACACCAGCAGCGATCTTGATTTTTCCTACGTCAACCTAAATACGCTGAAGCAAAGCCTCGACCCCAGCCTAGACCTGATGGCTGACGTGGTGTTGAATCCAGCCTTCCCCGAAGCGGACTTCGCGCGGCTGAAAAGCCAGCAGGTGAGCACCATCCAAAACGAAAAAACGCAGCCCCAGAGCATGGTGATGCGCGTGATGCCCGAACTGCTCTACGGCAAAGACCACCCCTACGGCATGCCGATGACCGGCACCGGCGAGGAGGAATCGGTACAAGCCATGACCCTCGCCGACGTGCGTGGCTTCCAACAACGTTGGCTGCGGCCCAACAATGCCACCATCGTAGTCACCGGTGATATTTCGATGGAGGAACTGACGGCCAAGTTGGAAAAACGCTTCGCCACTTGGCAAAAAGGCGAAACCCCTAAAAAGGTAATCCCGGAAGTAAAAACGGCGGGCAGCACGGGCAAAATCTACCTGATCGACCGCCCGGAAAGCGAGCAGAGCCTGATGGTGGCGGGCTATTTGGCCCAGCCTTACGGCCAAATGGACGAGAATGCCATTGAGCAAATGAACAACGTGCTGGGCGGCGATTTTACCAGCCGCATCAACCTGAACATCCGCGAGGACAAGCACTGGAGCTACGGCGCGGGTTCGTTCCTCCAAAATACCCGTGGCCAACGGCCCTTCCTGGTGTTCGCGCCGGTGCAGACTGACAAAACGAAGGAGAGTGTACAAGAGGTGATCAAAGAGGTGACTTCTTTTGTTGGCGACAAGCCGATGACGCAGGCGGAATTTGATAAAACCAAGCAAAACACGGTGCTCGGTATGGCGGGGATGTGGGAAACCAACGCTCGCGTCAACCGTTCGCTGTCCGATGTGGTGAAGTATAACCTCGCCGACGACTATTGGAAAAACTA
>JAYUXG010000483.1:0-3373 GCA_043753125.1 Saprospirales bacterium
GATGAAAAGTGTGGCAATAATCGGTATTGATATTCAGGTTTTTAGTTTTCAATCATAAATATTTTCTGACCCGACATGAATACGATTACTTTTCAGGATTTTTTAAAAACCGATCTGCGGATTGGGACCATTATCGAAGTGATGGATTTCCCCAACGCCCGCCAGCCTTCCTGGCAGTTGCGCATCGATTTTGGCGCGGAAATAGGGGAGCGCCGGAGCAGTGCCCAACTGACCCGCCTCTATTCGCCCGCCGATCTGCTGGGGCGCCAGATCATCGCCGTAGTCAACTTTCCACCCAAGCAAATCGCTAATTTTTTCTCCGAAGTGCTGGTCTTGGGCCTGGACCAGCCGGGGCAGGGTGTTGTACTGCTGCAACCGGAACGCCCGGTAGAAAACGGAATGCGGGTCAGTTGAGTCTGCATCGCGTCATTAAAAAGCCATCAAATCAACGGATGGCCGTTTTAGCCTTTTCCTACATCAACCTTTAGTTGATTTTCCGGTTTTGCTGCGGAACTTTGTCGCATGGAAGAAAAAGATACACCCCGTCCCAAAATATCCCGCGAGAGCCTGCGCGAAGCGCTCAAAATCTTCGAGTATTTCCGGCCCTATCGCTGGAAATTTGCGTTTGGATTGCTGCTCTTGTTTCTGGGCAGCTCGGTTTTTCTGGTTTTTCCCAAGATCATCGGCCAGATGCTCGACATCGCCCAGGGGAACGTGCAGAATATCGACTTGCCCAAGGTCGGTTATTGGCTGATGGGTATCCTGATTTTTCAGGGCATCGTCTCTTACCTGCGGGTGATGATGTTTGCCCAGGTGAGCGAGCGCGGCACCGCCGATATCCGGGTCGCGCTGTACAAACGCATCATTGCGCTGCCCATGGTGTTCTTTGAAAAAAGCCGGGTCGGCGAACTGGTCAGCCGCCTGACCAATGATGTGGAAAAGCTATACAATACTTTTTATTTCGTGCTGGCGGAATTTTTGCGCCAGATCATCATCCTGGTGGGCGGCATCGGGGTGCTGCTGTGGATGTCGCAGAAACTGGCGAGCGTCATGCTGCTGACTTTTCCCGTCATCGTGATCGGCGCCATGTTCTTCGGGCGCTGGGTACGCAAACTCTCCAAAGAGCGGCAAACTAAACTGGCCGAGACGAACACCATTCTGGACGAGACCCTGCAATCCATTCATGCGGTAAAAGCTTTCACCAACGAACTTTTTGAAAGTCAACGCTATGGTCGCTCCAACAGTACCGTGGTCAATGTCTCGCTGCGCTATGCGCAGGGCCGGGCGGTGTTTGCCGTATTCATTATCACCATGTTGTTCGGAGCGCTGTTCTTTGTCATTGGCTACGGCATGTACATGGTGCAGACCAAGCAGATTACGGCGGGCGAGTTGATTTCCTTTGTAACCTACACCGCGATCATTGGCGGTTCCATCGCCAGTCTGGGCAATTTTTATACGGAATTGGTCGGCGCGGTGGGGGCTACCGAACGGTTGCGCGAACTGTTGAAATCGCCCACTGAAACCGAAGAGCGGGCGCGGGGCAACGTGGCGGCGGGCCGTTTCAAGGGCAATATTTCCTTCCAGGATGTGCAATTCTCCTACCCCACGCGGGCCGATGTAGAGGTGCTGAAAGGAGTGAGTCTGGACATCCCCGCCGGGAAAAAGGTGGCCATTGTTGGGCAGAGCGGGGCCGGAAAATCCACGATCATGCAACTGTTGCTGCAATTTCACTTTCCCACCAATGGGCGGATTACCATCGATGGCCGGGAGATCTACGATTACGAACTAGAAGCCTATCGCCACAACTTTGCCATTGTGCCACAAGAGGTGATTTTGTTTGGCGGTACTATTCGCGAGAATATCTTATACGGCAAGCCGGACGCAACGGAAGCGGAGATCGTCGCAGCAGCCCGTCAAGCCAACGCCTGGGATTTCATCCGCACTTTCCCGGAAGCCTTGGACACAGTGGTTGGCGAACGCGGCATTAAACTCTCCGGCGGCCAGCGGCAGCGTATCGCCATTGCCCGGGCCATCCTGCGCAACCCGGCTATTTTGTTGCTGGACGAAGCGACTTCTTCCCTGGATGCCGAATCGGAGAAAGTGGTGCAGGATGCTCTCAATAATCTAATGGAAAATCGCACGAGCATCATTATCGCCCACCGCCTGGCCACTATCCGCGAGGTGGATTGCATTTATGTATTAGAGGGCGGACATATTGTAGAGCAGGGGACGCATGAGGAGCTGTCCAATCTGGAAGACGGGGCTTATAGTAGTCTGGCGCGGTTGCAGTTTGAAATAGCGTAATTTTTAACGATGAAGTATGAACTATAAACGATGAACCATTGCGTTTCATAATTCATACTTCATACCGCGTTACTCATCATTTATCATTACAAAATGACTGGTATTCTAATTGTCAACCTCGGCACGCCCGACGCGCCCACCCGTTCGGCGGTGTATCGCTATCTGAAACAATTCCTGCTCGATCCGCGGGTCATCGACATCAATCCCATTGCGCGCAACCTGCTGGTGCGGGGCATCATTGCACCGTTCCGGTCCGGTAAATCGGCCAAGGCGTACCAGTCGCTCTGGAGTGACAAGGGTTCGCCCTTGAAATACAACGGTTTCCGATTGGCCGAGATGGTGCAGGAAGAATTAGGCGTAGACTATAGGGTGGAACTGGCCATGCGTTACCAGAGCCCCTCCATTGAGTCGGCTATCAACCGTTTGATGGCGGCGAAAGTGAGCAAGATCGTGGTGTTTCCCTTGTTTCCGCAGTACGCCAGTGCCAGTACCGGTTCCGTGTTTGAAAAAGTGATGCGCGTGCTTTCCACCAAACAACTCATTCCGTCGGTGGAGTTCATCAGTGCTTACAGCACCTGGGAACCGATGATTTCGCTGTTTGTACAAAACGCCCGGCAGTACGATATCGCCAGTTACGACCATATTCTGTTTAGCTACCACGGACTACCGCAGCGCCAGATCCGCAAGGGCGACGCTTTTAATCACTGTCTGCAAAGCCCCGATTGCTGCCAGACGCTGACGCCGACCAACCAATTCTGTTACTCTGCCCAGTGTTACGCGACCACGCGGGCCATCGTCGCCCAATTGGGCTTGCACCCCGACCAATACACCGTTTGTTTTCAGTCGCGGCTCGGCAACGACCCTTGGGTGCAACCCTACACGGTAAAAGTGATCGAGCAACTGGCCAAGGAAAAAGGAACCAAGCGCATGCTGGTGCTTTGCCCGGCCTTTACCTCCGATTGCCTGGAAACAACGGTCGAAGTGCTGGAGGAATACCAGGAGGACTTTCAGAAATGGGGCGGTGAACACCTCGATCTGGTGCCCAGCCTGAATGATTCGCCGGCCTGGG
>JAYUXG010000484.1:0-3371 GCA_043753125.1 Saprospirales bacterium
AAGCGGCTGAAATAGGGAAGATGCTGAATGGCCTTATCAAATCCATGCAACCTCCCGCCCCCTAACTCCTTTCCCCTGTCTCCTAACTCCTGTCTCCTAACTCCTAACTCCTAACTCCTGTCTCCTCTATTTTAACTCCTGCCCCTAATATGCTCCTCGCCCACGATAACTCCCTCTCGCCCGACGCCCGCGTGTGGATCTACACCGCCAGCCGCCCCCTGACCGATGCTGAGGCGGACTTCACGCGTCAACAGCTCACTGCTTTCGTGCGCAGCTGGACGGCGCATAACCAAGCTTTGCTGGCCAAATACGAATTGGTGGACCACCAGTTTCTCCTCTTGGTGGTGGACGAGACGCAGGCCGGGGCCAGCGGTTGCTCCATCGACAAGTCTGTCCATTTTCTGGAACAGCTGGGCCAGCACCTTGGACTCGACTGGTTCGAGCGAATGCGTTTCGGCTGGGTGGACGACGAGGGGCAAATCCAGGTCACTGACCGCTCCGAATTTGCCAATCTGCGGGGGATAGGCGTCATCAATGACGGCACCCTGGTGGTGAATACATTGGTGCAAAAGCGCGGCGATCTGGCCGACCAATGGCTGATTCCCTACCGCCAGAGCTGGCACCGGCGGCTGTTCTGAGAAAAAATGACAATTCTCCAGGCAACCATTTTTAAGGTGGCTTTTCATTTTTTCAGGCAATTACAAAATTGATTTTTTTGAATGTTAAAATTATATTTTTAAATCAGGTAAATATATAACTATAATCCAACAATAATTTTGTTTTCAAAAAAATAAACATTTTGTTGACCAATAGAAACAAAAAAAAATTGCTTTACGTTGGCTTTACATAGGGTTAATTCCGTTTCTTTGCCGTGTCCCTGACCACTAAGAGCGTCGCGGTTCTTTTTCATTTTGTAGCCAGTTGGCCAATCCCTGCTACTTCATCCATGTCAATTTCTGACGCTGCTCCTGCTGGCCTGCATGGGCGGCTTGATGGCACCACCTTTCTCAACAAATTTTCCCAATCTTTTAACCTTTCACATTCTTTGCTTATGAAATTTCTTACTCGATTTTTAGCGTTGGCACTCCTGCTCGCTTTTGCAGGAACCCTACAGGCGCAGATCACCATTAGTGAAACTTTTGATGGTCTTACTTTCCCGCCCGCTGGCTGGGTGAACGGGCCGAGTAGTTGGATACGCCGCACTACTAACCCTGTACCTTGTACTGGTGCAGGGGCGGCCGCTGCAAACCTGTATAGCACTGTCCCATCTAGAGGCCTGTCTTCACCCGTTGGGACCTCCAATGGTCAGGCGTTGACTATCTCTTTTGACTACAAGCTCGCTAACTTTGGCGGCAGCGTGGCTTTACTTAATTCGCCAGCCTGGGGCAACATCTCCGTGCAGGTCTCTACTGATGGTGGCACCACCTACCCGATTACTGCCGGGACCATTGATCCGACCAACCACGTAGTGAGTACCAGCTGTGCCAACCGTACCTACACGGTGGCAGCAGCCTCGGTACCCAATGGCAACTCGGTGCGGGTCCGTTTCCTGGGTACTTGGACTTCGGGTGACTGGAACGTAATTGTGGACAATGTGTCCATCGCTCAAGCCTCCCTGGTACCTCCTCCTTGTGCCACCACGCCTTCTCCGGCCAATGGTGCTACTGCGGTCAGCAATAGTACCAGCCTGTCCTGGGCGGCGGCCGCTGGCGCTACTTCGTATGATGTCTATTTTGGTACTGTGCCTGCTCCACCACTCGTTACCACCGTAGCTGGCACTTCTTATAACCCCGGCCCTCTGGTTGGCGGTACTACTTATTACTTTCAGATCATCCCTAAAAACGTCAACGGTGCTGCCGCTGGTTGTACTATATGGTCATTCACGACTATTGGTTGTCCAAGCGGCTTGGGAACCGGGGTCACCAATGTTACTCTGCCCTATACGGTGGCTGGCCAAACTACTTGTGGTCAAATCAACGACATTACTAGCACCAACGCAGCAGCTGTTTGTGGTAGCAGCAGCTACTATTTGGGGGAAGACCGCGTGTATATTTTCACGCCTGCCACGACCGCCAACTATGCCGTCAACATGACTACCACTACGGACGATGATGCCGGTATGACGCTGTACCAAGGCTGTCCAGTGGCTGGGGGTACCTGTGTTGGTATTTCTGGGGTTGGTTTTTCCCAAGCTGCCACTGGCCTGACCAGAAGCTTGATCGCCCCATTAACGGCTGGGGTAGAATACTATTTGGTGGTGGACAACTTCACTCCACCAGCGTGCATCACCTCCTTCAATCTGACCATTGACCTTGCCCCCGCTGCACCCAACTGCGCTACTAATTTTGCCCCTACTGGAGGCCCGATTATCTTGCTCTGCGGCCCAAACCCAAGTTCGGTCGTCTTTACTTGGAATGCACCAACCACTGGCCCGGCACCAACCGGATACAAGTTCTATTTCGGTACTGGTGTACCCACTCTTGTAACCACGGTTACCACCACCACTACTACAATTTTCAACCTTTTGCCTTCGACCAGCTATAACTGGTATGTAGTGCCTACCAACGGCGGTGGCGATGCAACAGGTTGTGCTGTCCCGGTCACTTTCACTACCGGTGCCGAGCCAGCTTGTGTTGTTAACAACTCTTGTGCCACGGCGACTGTCATTGGTGTTGTAGGAGCACCAGGCTCGGTTAGCAGTACGACTACTGGTGCCACCATTTCGCGAGCACCAGAAGTTTGTGCCAGCTTCACCGGAGATGCTGATGATGACGTATGGTTTAGTTTCACCACAGATAGTGATGGCGGGAACTTGACGCTGGCACTGACCGCTGCTGCAGCCGCTTTGGACGCAGTCATCCAGGTGTACAGCGGCACGTGTGGTGCCTTGACCAACATTGGTTGCGCGGATGCCGGTGCTTCGGGGGGACAAAATGAGACTGTTAACCTAACGGCTTTGGCCGCCAGTACCACCTACTACGCCCGGGTATATGGGTATGGTGCATTTAGTAGTACTACTCCAACTAGTGGTACCTTTACCCTGACCACTTCCGGAACTGCCCTTCCGCTCGAGCTGAAATCCTTCACCGGCCAGGCCCAAGCCGCCACAAACGTGTTGAGCTGGGAAACTTTGACCGAGAAAAACGTACAGTCCCACATCGTGGAGCGTTCCGTGGATGGTACCCGTTGGTCCGAAGTGGGCCGCGTGGCCAGCAAAGGCGATTCGCAAGTGTCCGTAAAATACGCACTGGAAGACCGCACTCCGTTGGCTAAGGCCTACTATCGCCTGCGTTCGGTGGATTTCGACGGCCAGGAAAGCCGTTCCAACAGCATCGTGCTGACCCGCAAGGGCGAGCAGTTCGGTATCACCA
>JAYUXG010000485.1:0-19046 GCA_043753125.1 Saprospirales bacterium
CCAAAAGCGTGGATGTCTATGACTCGGTGAGCCGGAAAATCCTGCGTCGCGGCGTAACGGGCCAAGTGTCTTTTGAGGTGACTGGCGATGCGGCGCGGCTCTTGGTGCTGGTGCCGGGGGGCAGTAAATATGTGGTGGACAGTGGTAAGTTGCTGGCTGGGGGCGCGGTGGTGGATTATCGGTGGGGAAAGTAGGAAATAGCCAACAAACATCGGCTACCCTCCATTCTTTACCCCCACAATTTCCGCCGCAATACTCACTGCAATTTCCTCCGGCGTGCGGCTATTGATGGGCAAACCGATTGGCGCATGGATGCGGGCTAACTTATCCGCAGAGAAACCCTCCGCCCGTAGCTTGTCAAACATCGTCGCCACTTTTGCCGCGCTGCCGAGCATCCCGAAGTATTGGAAGTGCTTGTCCCAGAGTTGGCGCAGCACGATCTCGTCGGAACGATAGCCCAGCGTCATCACTACGACGTACAAGTGGGGGCCGGAAGGGATAAAATCGCCGACCTGCTCGTAGCTTTCCAGGATATGTTTCTCGTGGACAAACTGGTTCTGGACGATGGTACTCAAATCCGGACGGTCGTCTAGTAAGCAGAGATAGAAATCCATTTTGGCCATCAGTTCCGATAGGGCCAAAGCACAATGCCCGCCGCCGACGATGAACAATCGGTTTTTGAACCCGAGGTTTTCTTCAAAAAGGTAGTCGTGTTCGCCGGAGCGTTCCAGGCAGAACGGTAGTGCGTTTTGCAGACCCTCTACTATCTGGAACGCTTGATGGTCATCAGCAAGATGCGTGATACGCAACAGGGCAGGCCGATGGTTTTTAAGACAGTGTACAATGGTTTGCACAGTCTCGGAATGCGTCTTTTGCAAAGGAAATAAAACGATGGTCTGCTCGCCGGAACAGATCATGCCGCTCTGCCACTGCGGTGCTGATTTCTGGTGAATCTGCCTTCGGAGCAAAGCCCCCGGCTGGGCCTCCCGCAAGCGGGCTTTGGCTGCCTCCACCAATTTGACCTCCATAATGCCGCCCCCAATACTGCCGCAAAGATTACCGTTGGCGTCCACCGCCATTTTGAAGCCCTGTCGACCAGGGCTGCTGCCCTGGCTTTCCACCACGACCAACAGCATCACTGGCTGACTTTTATGTAGCTTTTTAGCAATGAACTGCCAGGTGCTTAACTCTCGGTGCATGGTGTCAACTGAATATGGACCAAGTGGCAAGTTCAAACGCCCCCTCACGCAAACACTTCCCCCAGCGGAATGGAAACCTCCAGCTTAGGGTCGTGCAAAGTCTCCGTTGCCCGGAATATTTCATACTCCTCGGGCGAGGAGAACACGTAGATGTTACCGAGGGGGAGCAGCACAATCCATTTGGACTGGCACACTATGTTTTACTCCTCATTATCAAAGTACATCTTATAGAACTTCTTGCCTTTGTCATCATCGAAGCCGCGCTCAATCAGGTCTTGTCGCCCGTGAACGTACAGGTGAAAATTCTTGTCCAGTTTGATCACGCTTTTGAACACCTTTCCCTCCTTTTTGACCGCTTGGTTGCTGATGTCAAACTTGTCCTCCAACGGCACGGCGTAGGCTTTGGCGTACTCATCGCGGAACTCCTTAAATGCCTCTTGCTGGGCCTCCTCGGCAAACATCGTTTTGGCAAAATCGTCCACCTCGAACTCGTCGTTGTCCTTGAAGTAGTCGCCGGAGCGGTTAAGCGTGTCAATGGTGGCGGTGCGGTCCAGGCCAAACTTGAACGGGGCCTTTTGGGTGATGAACTCGCTGGCCAGGCTGATGTAATGCCGGGTGTTGAAATAGCTGTCCTCAATGGGCCGCAGGCGCAGATATTCGTCTTTCCAGAAAGAGCGTTCGTCTTTTTTGGACACTGTGTCGATGGCACAGACGCGATAACCCTCGGCTTCGTCCAGTTGAAAGATCAGGGCGGCCACTTCGGGCTTGCCGGTCGGAATACCCTCGATGACATTTAGTGCAAAAGCCTCGGCACTGCGCTCCATCTTCAGGAAAGGCTGCTTGCTCTGTATCTTCCACAGGCCAATGGCGTTCACGGTCTCGTCTTGCAGTAGCAGGTCTTCAAAGTAGGCCACGAAATACTCGCCACCCTGCACCTTGGCGTTGTCGCAGTGCTGGTAGAGCAGCTGTGCCAATTGGCCAGCCTCCACCGAAAGCGTTTCCGGGTCTTGGAAAATGGCCATACAGTGCTGGTAGACCTGATGGTGGCTCACATCCTCTTCATGGTGGAAATAAAAGAACTCCTCCGATTTTTCGAAAGGTTTGAGGAAGGCCGGGAGCAATAGTTCCTCGGCCACGCTATGCAACGGCACCAGGGTCTGCTTGGGGATGACAACACCTTCGTAGCGTTTTTTGTTACCCACCCAGGTGGCCGCAAAACGGCTCAGGCGGGTCGTGGAAAAATCAAGCATTCTTTTTTAATTATGAATTATAAATGATGAATGATGAGTTTTGTGGCGACAAAAGTACCGATGAGCGGGCAGTTCTATTTTAAAAAACACAAATAGTTTTCCACAGCCACCGGCATTCATGATTCATAATTCATCATTGATTTGCGAATTGCTATCAACGCCCGTTTCCTGCTGCCCGACCACCTCGAAGGCCTGGGCTGGTACACCCATGAGATCGCCCAGCGGCTGGTGGCCCGGCACCCGGAGGATGAATTCCTGTTCTTGTTTGACCGGGCCTTTGATCCGCGCTTCGTGTATGCGCCCAACGTGACCCCGCTGGTGCTGTTCCCGCCCGCCCGCCACCCCCTGCTGTGGGCCTGGTGGTTCGAGTGGAGCGTGGCCAGGGCCTTACGCCGCTGGAAGTCCGACGTGTTTTTTTCGCCCGATTCCTACCTGAGCTTGGCTACAAAAACGCCAACGGTGATGACGGTGCACGACTTGGCACCCCTGCACCGCCCGGCGGGCATTCCCTGGCTGATTCGCAAGTATTACCAACATTATTTACCGAAGTTTCTGCACCGTGCCAACCATATCCTGACGGTATCGGAGTATGTACGCCAAGATATTGCGCAAACCCTCCCCCTTACTCCTTCCAAACTAGGTAGCGGAGTGGCCATGCTGGATAAAACTTCCGTAGCCTATAATGGGTGTCGCGGAGGCTTTGTGCCGTTGCAGGACATTGACAAAAGGGCAGTTATGGAAAAATATTCGGCGGGGCAGGAATATTTTTTCTATACCGGGGCCATCCATCCCCGCAAAAACATCCCACGCCTGATGCGGGCCTTTGATCTGTTCAAAAAGAAAACCGCTGCCCCGACCAAGCTGCTGCTGGCGGGCCGCATGGCTTGGCAAACCGGCGAAGTAAACACTGCCTACCAACAGTCCCCCAACCGGGCCGACATTCACTTTTTGGGCTATGTTCCGGAATCCGAGCTGCCCCGTTTAATGGCCGCCGCCTTGGCACTGGCCTACTTGTCGCTCAGCGAGGGCTTCGGTCTGCCGATGCTGGAAGCGATGCACACCGACACGCCCGTGGTGGCTGCACGCGCGACCTGCCTGCCCGAGATAGCGGGCGATGCGGCCTTATTGGTTGATCCATTCTCTGAGACGGCGATTGCGGAAGGGTTGGAAAAACTCTGGGCCGATCGCGCCTTTGTCCAAAAGCTGGTGGAAAATGGCCGTCGGCAACGGGAAAAGTTCAGCTGGGAGGTGGCGGCGGAACATATTTATGGCGTTCTGGCCAAAATTGCCCAACAATAGTCAATAAAAGCCCATGAAAAGTCGGTATTTAGTACCTTGCCCCGGCTTCGTGGCACCATTCGTGCCGTAAAATGATCCAGCAGTTATAACCATCCATTCGCTATGACCGACCGCACCGACGCTCCACCATTTTATATCAAACTGTCGCACATTGCTATTTGCTTGATGTCGATATTTTTTGTACTCTATGTTGGGAAGGGTATTATAGTGCCGCTCCTGTATGCCACAGTATTTGCTATACTGCTCAATCCAGCGGTAAACTACATCGGTAGTAAAGGCGTAAACCGTGTCTTGGCTATCTTTATAACCCTAGTGATTGCCTTTGCCTTGGTCGCCGCCCTAATCTATATGATTTCGATGCAGATAGGCACCTTTCTGGACACGTTGCCGGTATTCAAAGAGAAATTTGCCCAAGTTTTTCGCCAGGGGCTGGACTGGACGTCCGATACTTTCAATGTGAAGCAAGCCGAGCTGAAAGAAGGGGTGGAGCAAATGAAAGATAATGGCATGGGCAATATCGGCCGGGTTTTAGGGGCCATTGGCGGTGCCTTTGTGGTCGTTTTTCTATTGCCGGTTTATATTTTTATGATCTTGTTTTACAAGCCGTTGTTGTTGGATTTCATCGGCCAGCTATTCCCCAGGGAAAGACACGAGACGGTCGTCCATGTGTTGAGCCAAACGAAGGTATTGATCCAGAGCTACTTGGTCGGATTACTGCTGGAGGCTTCCATTGTGGCGACAATGAATTGCACCGCACTACTTTTGCTGGGCATTGAGTATGCGATCTTGCTCGGCATCTTGGGGGCCTTGCTCAACGTCATTCCGTATATTGGTGGCCTCGTTGCTATGTCCCTGCCGATACTAGTCGCTTTGACGACGAAAGAACCCATTTATGCACTGTATGTTTTTGGAGCCTATACCTTGGTCCAATTGATTGATAATAACTTTATTGTGCCGAAGATCGTGGCCTCCAAAGTGAAGATCAACGCACTGGTCTCCATTATAGTCGTGCTGCTGGGTGGGGCACTATGGGGTATTGCCGGTATGTTCCTGGCCATCCCATTGACGGCCATCGTCAAGGTTGTCCTTGACCGGATCGAGTCGCTACAGGCTTTTGGCTTCCTGCTGGGCGACACCGTGCCATCCATTGGGAAAGACATTTTTCACTTCAAGCCCAAACGGAACCGGAAAAAGGTGGAAGAAGTGGATATTTAATCCTTCTTCTTTAACCTTTCGGCCTCCTCCCGCAGTCTGCGCAGGTCTTCCTCGGCTTTGGCAATATCGGCCTGTAGCTGGGTCAGGCGTTTGCTGGCTGCTTCGGCTTTGTTGTTTTCGTCCATGATGCGCTGCGCGGCATCGGCGCGGGCCTTGGCGATGTCAGCTGCCCCTTGCGCTTTGGCCTCCGCTATAGCTTGGGCCTCGCTCTCGCGGGTCGCGGACACGTTGGCCGCAGATTCCTGCTTGGCTTTATAAACGACTTCCGTAGCCTCTTTTTGGGACGCCTGGATGTCTTCTATTGATTTTTTGCGCGCCTCCTCGGTCGCGGCGGCGTATTGGCGGGCTTTCTCTTCACCGTCTTTGCGGGCGGTCGCCACGGCGGCGGCTACCTGCTGGCGAGTGTCCTCAATCTCCGTCCGGGCGCGTTCCTGTGCGTCCGCGACTTCTTTTGCAAAAATCACCTTCTTGTCGTCCGCTTCTTGTTTGGCCTGACCGATGACCTGTAGGGCGTTTTGCTTGGCGGTGGCCACTTCTTTGGCGGAACTTTCCCTGGCTAAGGCGACCGCGTCGGCGGCATCCTGCTTGGCTTTGCCAATGGCTTCGGCAGCCTCCTGCCGGACACGGGCGGCATTTTCCTTGACCGTTTTTATCTCCTCGGCAGCTTTCTGGCTGGTGGCCCCGACCTCTTGAGCGGCCTTTTGGCGGGCTTCGGCCACGGCATTGCCGAGTCGTTGGCGTTCAGCAGCTCCTGCTTCGCGGGCGGCCCGGACGCTATCGGCTTCGATGTTTTTGGCCAGCGCAATGGCCTGGGCACTCTGTCGCTTGGCCTCGGCCACGGCATTGGCACTCTCCTGCTGCGCCCGCACCTGCGCTTCGCGGGCGGCGGCTACCTCATTGGCGGCTTTCTCACGGGCGGCGGCAATCTCCGCTGCGGCTTTTTCGCGCGACATACCGACTTCCGCTGCCGTGGCGGTTACTGTCTCCTGTTGTTTTTTGCGGGCATCGACCACGGCAGCGGCGGCTTCGGCCTGGATTTGCTTGACTTTGTCGTCGGCAGTTTGCTTGGAGGTAGCTACCTCCCCGGCATATTGTTTTTGGGCGTCATCGGCCTTGCGGTTGGCTTCCAGCACCCGGCTTTTGGCCTCTTCCTGAGCTTTCTGCACTTCTTGCTGGCTACGGGTGCGGGCGGCGGCTACTTCGTCGGCAGCCTGTTGCTTTATCTTGGCTTCCTGTTCTTTGGCCGCTGCGATGGTCTTGGCCAGTTCTGCCTGGATACGGGTCAGTTCGTCCTGTGCTTTTTGGCGCGAATCCACGATTTGGGTGGCAATGGAATCGCGCTGGGCCTTGGCGCGGGCCTGGGCGGTGGCGATGGCTTGGGTGGACTCTTCTTGAATCTGTTGCACCGTCTGCGCCGCTTTTTCCTTGCTATCGATGACGGCCTTGGTAATATTGGCCTTTTCCGTCTCTGCTTTCTGCTGCTGCGCAACGACCTGGGCCTGAGCGCGCTGAATCTCTTCGGTGGCGCGTTTGCGTGAGTCGGCGACTTCCACGGCACTGGCCTCTTTTTGCTTAGCCATGTTCTCGCGCAGGTCGGCCAGCTCATTGGCATTGTTTTGCTGCACCAATGCTTTTTCTTCAGCGGCTTTCCGACGGGATTCTGCCACTTCAAAGGCCTGTTTTTGCTTTTCCAGCACGGCATTCTCGCGAATCTGGGCGATCTGCTCGGCGGTTTCCTCGCGCACTTTCAGGATTTGCTCATTGGCGGTCTTCTTAGTATCCACTACATCTTCGGCGGTTTTGTTAGTCTCGGTTTTGGCGCGCTCGCGGGCGTCGGCCACTATGCGGCTGCTCTCCTCGCGGATGCGTTTCAGCTCATCTTCGGCATTGGTGCGGGCACTGGATATTTCGTCGGCGTACTGGAGCTTGGCTTGGTCGAGCTTCTCCTTGATGGCCGAAAGTTCTTTGGCCGCATTGTCGCGGGCTTTTTGTACCTCCTCGGCGGAAGTAACGCGCGCGCGCTGGATGTCTTCCCCGGCTTGGCGACGGGCTTCTTCCACGGTCTGGGCAATCTTGGAGACCTCGGTCTCGGCCTTGGTCCGGCTGTCGGTGACGTAGGACTTAGCTTCCAATTTTGATCTTTCGATTTCGGTCAAACTGGTCTTGCGGGCTTCCAGCACCTCGTTGGCATATTCCAGTTTTTTCTGGTTGGCGGCCTCGCGGGCGGCAGCGACGTCGGCTTGCAACTGGCCTTTAATGGCTTCGCCGCGCTCTTTTTCAGCCTTGATCTCGGTGCGGAGGTTTTCCTTGGTTTTTTCCAGCTCGGCGCGCAAATTGGTCACTTCATTGTCGCTGGTCGCACTGCCACCGCCCGTAGTGGTGGTACCGGATGATTTGCCACTGGGGGCAGTAGTAATGGTGGTAATCTCGCTCTTTTTGGTCACGGCCGCTCCTGGCGTATCCTTTACCGCCGTTGGGTCCAGCGCGGAATTGAAGCAGGAAGCCAGGCTTTTAAATTCGTTTTGCAAGCCGGGATTCGTGGTGAACTTATGCTTCTGGCGATCCACAAAATTGATGAAATTGACACCGATAATGGTGGTCTCGGCCAGCCATTTCACCGCTTCCAGATCAAGGCGGAGGTTGTTGCGATGGGTGGGCACCGTGCCGGGCAACAACTCGTCCATACCGATAAACCGGTAGGCCTGCTCCTTGCCGTTGACATCCACGAACACCACCTGGTCATCCTGGTTGAATTCGATGCCGCCCACGGAGATCATGCGCCCAAAAATGCCTTTTTCGTTGGTGAAAAACTCAATAGAGTAGTTGTAGCTGCCGCGTACCACGACAGTGAGCGAAGCGGTGCTGACAATCTGGATATTATTGACCTTCTTGTTTTCTTTGACCAATGCGCCGCAATCTTGTGAAAACAAACTAGCGACATGGAAAGAACTGAACAGAATGATCGGGAATAGACGACGAAAGAAGAATGACATAACGGAGAGAGGTGTTTGACAAGGCAAGAAAGTTCGGTTAGGCGCGGCAATTTATATTTTTTTTGCGCCTCCAAAGACAGGATGTCTCGATATGCTATTTGGTTGCCCAAATTTTCTTTTAGCCAAATGACTTTCTACCGCCAAAAAACCGCTTTGCGCGCTCAATCTTCCAGCACAAAACGGTGAAACTGTTCGACTTCGATGCCGTGGTTGTCGGTCGCCCAGACGCGGAACTCCACGACATCGCCGGGCTGGAGCGTACCGGAGCCAGGCAGGGCCAGTTCGTCAATAAGCACCTCGGCATCCAAGGTAACGCCATTGCTGTTGGTGCGCTCGTCGCCTTGCAGTATGCCGACAAAATGTCCGTTCACAGTGTAGGAGAATTCCCATTCAGTGATGAATTGATCGTCGGGATCGGTGGTGTTGATCTGCACCAAGAACTGAAGGGCATCGCCGGGAGTCTGGGTACCAGAGTGGTCGTCATCGAACCAGCGCACGTCGAAACGATCAAGATCGAGCGCGTAAGGGTCTTTTTCACAGCCAGTGGTGACGCATTGTAAGCAGAGAACTAGGAGGAAGAAGGTGTTTTTCATGTTGTTTTCATATTTTGGCTCAAACGTAGGGTGAGCGAAGGCGAGTGCGCAAGGGGAAGGCGCGGGTTTAAAATGGAATTAACTACCAGTATGGTGGTTGGTTAAGGGTTTTAACCAATAAAATATGAACTAAACCCTCCTCCTTTTTTCTAACCCTTCTAAACCCCTCCTTTCAATACCCATATTTTCCCTTCCACTGCTCCCGCAGTTGGACGCGGGTACGTTCCTCGGAGGGGTTGCTCCCTGGCTCGTACAATATCCTTCCATCGATGGCCTCGGGCAAGTTGGTCTGCTGCACAAAATTGCCCGCAAAATCGTGGGCATACTGGTAGCCGGAACCGTAGTTTAGGTCTTGCATCAGCTTGGTCGGCGCATTGCGTAAATGCAGCGGCACGGGCAAATTGCCGGTCTGCTTTACTGTGGCCAGGGCAGCACCGATGGCCACATACGCGCTATTGCTCTTGGGCGAAGTGGCCAGATAAATAGCACATTGCGAGAGAATGATGCGGGCCTCGGGCATCCCGATCATGCGAATGGCGTCCATCGTAGTGGTGGCCAGTAGCAGGGCGTTGGCGTTGGCAAGGCCCACGTCCTCAGCAGCCAGGATGACCATGCGGCGGGCGATGAACTCGATGTCTTCCCCACCGTCCAGCATGCGGGCCAACCAATACACGGCAGCGTTGGGGTCGCTACCGCGCATACTTTTGATAAAGGCCGAAATAATGTCGTAGTGCTGTTCCCCGGCCTTATCGTACAGCGCAGCGTTTTGTTGGATGAAATCGCGCACCAGGTCGTTGGTGATACGCAAAGGCTGGCTGTCAGACTGGGCATTGGCCACTAATTCGAGCGCATTGAGCAACCGCCGCGCATCGCCGCCAGAATAGAGCAGCAGGGCATCGTACTCCTCGATTTGGATATCCTGAATCTTCAAAATGCCGTCCTCACGCAGCGCATGATCCACCAAGCCGATGAGATCTTCTTTCGTAAGGTGTTGTAACACATAGACTTGGCAGCGCGACAACAGCGCGGGGATCACCTCAAAGGACGGGTTTTCGGTGGTGGCTCCGATCAAAGTGACCGTGCCTTTTTCCACTGCACCGAGCAGCGCGTCCTGTTGGCTCTTGGAAAAACGATGGATTTCGTCGATAAACAAAATGGCCCCCTGGCTGCCTCCGCCCGCCGTAAACAAATTGCGTTTTTCCGCATTATCAATGGCTTCGCGAATGTCTTTTACCCCGGCATTGATGGCTGACAGCTGAAAAAACGGGCGGTGGAGCAACTTGGCGATCAATTGGGCCAGCGTGGTCTTGCCCACGCCCGGCGGACCCCAGAGAATAAAGGACGGGATTTTGCCCCGCTCAATGGCCTGCCGCAGGACGGCACCTGCCCCGACGAGGTGTTCCTGCCCGACAAATTCGGCAAGGGTTTGGGGGCGCATCCGTTCGGCCAGTGGTGTCATGATTGGTTGATTAATGAAAAGTTGCCTTTGCTAAACAATTGGATTTAAAAAACGTTGTAAACAATTGAAAATGAAACATATATCCATGATAATGCCGCGTGTGTCCCTGCTTGTTTTTTTGCTAAGCTTTTGCCTTTCCTGCGCCAACACGAAATTGGTCAGCAAGGGCGACCCCGGCGGCTCCGATGCCAAATCCGTGCGTATCGCCGAAGAGGTGATGAAGGCTATGGGCGGCCAAACTGCCTGGAATACCACCCACTACATTTCCTGGAAATTTTTTGGTAGCCGGACCGTGCTCTGGAACAAATGGACCGGCGATGTGCGCATCGAATGGTTGAAAAAGCCGCTCAAAGTACTCGTCAATCTGAACACTGGCCGGGGCAAGGTACTGCTCAACGGCGTAGACCAGACCCACCCCGACAGCCTCACTAAGTACCTGAAAGTGGGCAAAGAAGCGTGGATCAACGACTCTTACTGGCTGGTGATGCCTTTCAAACTGCTCGACCCCGGTGTGACGCTACAGTACCTCGGCGAACGCCCGGCGGACGACGGCCAATTGGCGGATGTGCTGCAACTGACTTTTACCAAAGTCGGGGTCACGCCCAACAACAAGTACCACGTCTGGGTGGATAAAAAGACGCGTCTGGTGACGCAATGGGCTTATTTTGAAAAGTTTACGGACGAAAAACCGCAGTTTCAACTGCCGTGGACGGATTATAAAACTTACGGACGCATCTTGCTTTCGAGCGGCCGAGGCCGGGATGGGAGTACACTTAGCCCGGTGCAGGTATTGGAGACTGTTCCGCCGGGTACATTTGAAGTTTTTTAAAAAGCCTTAACTTTGTGCAAAAAAGGTAAATCATGGCTACTGAAATTTCTCCTAGTGTTCCTTTGAATGATGTACAAGTGATGCTGTTGCGTTTGTTTAGTCGGCAGATGAATTCGTCCGAATTGCAAGATGTAGTCTTTGCCGAACCATATTTACGCTGGAGATTGATTGAAGCGGACCCCGATGATAATAAGTTTGCAGATTTGGCGATTTCAGCCAATGCGAACTGTTTAGTTAGTAATGATCGACACTTCCGAGTGCTGAAAAACATCCCTTTTCCTTTAGTAGAAGTACTGACGTTGGAAAAATTTAGAGTCCTCATTTCGTCGTAACCGTTCTCGAAGAATGCCCAAAAAAAAATTGCCTGGACTACTTGGTTTATTTATCCTGCTGGCATCCTGCAAATCAAACCCTTACACCAATGCGCCCAAGCCGCTGGAAAGCTACATTGCTGCCCCGGAGGTGCCATTGGTCTCCACGTTGACGATTCCCGTCAACATCAGCGAGGCGGAATTGGTGCGCTCGCTCAACGCCCGCCTTACCGGGCCGCTTTACGAGGATTATTCTTTCGCGGACAATGGCAACGATGGCCTCATGCTAAAGGTGCTGCGCAGCCAGGACATCACCCTGTACCTGAGCGGCAATACTATCAAGTACCGCCTCCCGCTGAAATTATGGATGAAAAAACACCTGCTGGTGGCCGATGCCGAAGCCGAGGGAGAACTGGCCCTGAACATGAAAACGACCTTTACCATCCGTGAGGACTGGTCACTGACCACCACTACCGAAGTGGAGTACCATGAGTGGCTGGTGCGTCCAGTGCTCAAGACCGGCTTGGGCAACCTTGGGGTAGAGGCCCTGGCCAACTTGGCCCTGAACCGCAGCAAACGCCAGCTCAGCGAATCGCTGGACAAGTACGTGACCCAGCAAATCAGCCTGCGGCCCTATGTGGAGACGGCTTGGACTGCCTTGCAAGAGCCGGTACTGCTCGATTCCGTCTACCAAATGTGGGTCAAGACTACGCCTACTTCCATCAGTATGAGTCCGCTGACCACTACTGGCGATGCCATCCGGGCCAAGATCGCCGTGGAATGCCTCAACGACGTGACCTTTGGCCAAAAACCGGCCTTCCGGGAAAATGTCAACCTGCCCAGCCTGCGTTATGTTGATGATGCACCCGATGATTTCCAGGTGCGCCTGGTCACCGATGTGCCTTTTGCGGAAGCCGAGCGGCTGGCCAAGAATATGATGATCGGGCAGGTTTTTTCCTCTGGCAAAAAACAGGTGAAAGTAGAGGACATCCAACTGTGGGGTAACAACGACAAAGTGGTGGTGAACTCCAAGCTGTCCGGTGCATTCAACGGTAACATCTACTTCATTGGTCGCCCGGAATACAATGCCCAAAAAAACCAGATCGAGATCGCCGACCTTGATTATCAAGTGGATACTAAGAATTTTCTATATCGCACGGCGGCCTGGATCTTTCAGGGTCCGATCAAGAATCAAATGAAGAACGCCATGACCTTCCCGCTGGACGAAAATATCCGCCAGCTGCGTGCCTCGGTGCAGGAGTCGCTGACCAACTACCAAATCCAGCCCGGCATCACGCTCTATGGCACCGTGGATAGTTTGGCGGTGGAAAATACCCGCGTCACGCCGACGGGCATTCGGGTAAATTTGTACTCGAAGGGAAAGGTGAATGTGGATGTGCGGGGGTTGTAACGTTTTATTTCCCCGAAAAATCAAGCCGCAGCACTCCCCGCACCGGCGTATAATTCCGCATCATATTCTTCTGGCTTTGTGGGCCGTACAGATTAGCGGGGTGAAACTTCGACCCAATCGGGCTAATCGCGTTCAAAAATCCAAGGCTCCCACTGGGAAAAGGCGGGCTGGTGTGGTCATTATAGGCGCCCACCGGTTTTTTGGGCGGTAGCATTTGCAAAAACACATTGTCCGCTTCGATATAGACTGCCCTCACCCGTATAACTGGCTTCTACAATGTAGCTATTTTCCGTGGACTGATGCCTAAAAGATTGCAAATTTAGTTTTACGTCCGCCAGAGTAGGACCGTTCGATATAGACATGTCTGATAATGAGTTGTTTATCTTGGTCAAATATCCAGTAGTTTTATCAAAACTGTAGGCGATGTTACCTGCTTGTATAGTCAAGGCCTGACCCGTTTCCGTTGTTTTTACAGCGGTAAGTGCAGTCGTGGACGGCAATACCTTAGCCAACTTTTTTTCGCCGGATGGTATAGCCCAAGACCAGGTAAAAATCTCTGCGCCATGTGGGTCATTAGCCGTCAGATACAAGGCTGCGCTTTGTGTCCAGTCCTTGGGCAAATTCAACTGCAAATAGCCTTTTTCACCGGGTTTGACCGGCACCGGCAATGGTGTACCGCGCTGGTTGACAATGGGTTGCAAACGTCCAAGAAGTGAGCGTCCGGCGGATAGTACGACATTCGCACCGCGTTCATGTTCATGGCTTGCATCAATTGCACGTCCTGGATGCTGACCGCTTTGCTGGTGGTGCGCCCCGTCTCTGGCCAAAACGAATGGCGATTTACGCCGCGCAGCACCACCTTTTGGCCATTGACATAAATGCCATCGCGTTCCCGGACCTCCATTGTGCGGAAACCAAAACGTTGGGTGTGGGTGTGGACTACACCATTGGGGCCTTTTAAAGACAGTTTCACTTGGTACAAATGCGGCGTTTCGGCATTCCAGAATTGGACATTTGCAAACGCTTGCTGCAACACCGTTTTTGCGGCGGTAGGATCTATTTTGGTGGAAAATGCTGGCCCCACGTCTTGTCCCGTTAAGGTTTGCACTTGGGCCTCCATGATTTGATCGTTTTTAGTCTGACTAGTAAAAACATCCACCGTAAAACGGCCATCGGCCTGGGCATCAATGGCCAACCGCTGGATAAAACTGGACGATACTACCTCCAAATAGACGGGCCGGTAGATGCCGCCAAAGGCCCAGTAGTCGCCATGCCGTTCGGCCACCTCAATGGACCGATCCGCCGAGGCTTTATGGACGGTTACTTCCAACAAATTACGCCCTGTTTTGATAAAAGGCGTTATTTCGTATTGAAACTGATAAAACCCGCCCTGGTGCATTTCCCCCACCGACTTCCCGTTAATTTTTACTTCGGTATCGGTCATTACCCCTTCAAAAACGATGAAAATGCGCTGGGTTTTCCAAGTTTTGGGTATGTTGAAAGTGTGTTTATATAACCCGTGCTCATCGGCCTTGGTACTGTCCTTGCGGTTGTCGTACCCATAGCTGTATTTACCAAAACCTTGCAGTTCCCAATTGGAAGGCACGGCAATCTTGGTCCACCGACCGCTGTTGTGGCCTTTGGTGCAAAAGAAGTCCCACGGCACAGTGTGGTCTTTGTCCGTACCAGAGAGATAGATTTTTTGGGTTTGCTGGGCGGAGGATGGCGCGGATGAAAGGACTAAAATGGCACCAACCAGTGCATGAAATAGAAGGAGTTGTTTTTTCATACTTCAACGAATTTTCTCATATCGAGCGAAGTCGAGACAGGACAAGGTAGGGATTGTGGTTATTTGAGTTTCACCCCCTTTCCGGTTTTCGCACTTTTTTTTGCTGCTTCTAGTATTTCCACGACCACCATGTTGTTTTCGAGGGAAGAGAGGTCGTACTTGGGCAGGGTGATGTCCCCGTGTACTAGTGCCGCAAACAGTGCAAACGGATCGTCATAAGGGGCTGCCCGTTCTTTCAGGGTAGATTTTTGTTCCGCCTTATCCTTCTCCAAACGTATACGCATATCTGACCGGGTGGGGGAGGTTTGGTTTGGGCCATTAGGGTAGTGGTCGCTAAAGCGAGTAGTAAGAGCAGGGAAAATCGTTTCTTCATTGTTTTAGATTGATGACGTTATTTGTTGCTAAGACTGCCCAGCATGGCCGGTTCAACCCCCTCCGGGGTTGTTTTGATAATGTCTTATGGTCCCCATATTTCATACCGGGCTATTCGTGTTCAACCGCCGAGAACACCTATTTGTTGGTAAACACACCTTCTAACGTATGGCAGTCAAGGCGAAAAAGTTGGCTAAATATAGTGCCCTACAAGCGATATTGGGCAAAGAACCTCGAAGCAACCCATCTGACCACTTATCAAAGGCTGAGCAGCCTTTTGATGATCGTCGCAATCGCTTTTGTCTGGGCCTATAAAATCGGCATCTACCGAAACCGGGAAATCAAAAAAATCAACATCAAAAAACAGGACAGACCTGCCCAAAGTCTTTTCGCCAAAAATGTTAGGTCTTGTGGTTTACTACTTATCTTTGTCAAAAAACTATGCTTTCTTCCCCTAAACATCGTGGTAGAATTCAATCACAGGGAGGCGGAATTGAAGAGAGTGAAAAGTGGGGTACTGCCTTTATTTCTTTGGCTTATTTGTTTATGTTGATTGTACAGCAATGATTCATTTTCTCTATAAAAATTTCTTGAACGATCAGCGTGTCTATCGCCTGAACGAGGGCTTTTATGCTCGGCTTTATGAGGAAGTGACCAGCGAAAAGCCGCATTTATTTTTCAATGTCTATTTCAAAAATGGTGATTGAGAACGAGATGGCAACCCCATTTTTAGTGTTTTGGCCCACCAAAGATTAGTACGCATTGTTCAAGAGGCACCGACTTCGGAAAAGCCATTCATCACAGCTTGGTTGGGCAAAGCTACAGACGAGGAACTTGACGAATTGGTGGTTGTTGTTGAACTGTCCACTGAAACCAAGCCGATCATGAAAGAATTGCTTCGGAAGTGGATGGTCGAAAAAGTGGCAGTGGGAGATATGGAGAAGTTTATCCAACAAACTTCTGCTGTTGGGATGGGTGCGCCTTCCTCCTCCTAATGCTCTGCTTTACACCATCATCCTTTCAATCGCTCTTCTATTAGCTGCTGCGTTGCCTTCGGCTCCGCCTGACCCTTACTGGCCTTCATCACCTCGCCCATGAACATCCCCAACAAGCCCTTTTTGCCGCGCCGATAGTCGGCCACTTTATCGGGATAGCGAGCCAGCACCTCCTCCACGAGTTGCACCAAAAAATCTGAGTCGGCACTTTGCAGCAGTTGCAAATCGGTGGCCAATTGGGTTGGCGTGGAGGTCGGCTTTTCCAGTAAAGCCGGAAACAGCCGCTGGTAGGCCGTACTGCCGCTCACCTGCCCCGATTCGATGAGTTGCAGAAATTGCAGCCACTGTGCCGGGCTGACCGGGTTCCTGTCCACGGGCTGGCCAGTGTTGGCTGACCAAGGTAACAATTTGTTGATCAATAGATTAGAGATAGCCTTATATGGAGTGCGCAAGTCATTGGGTAGGGTAGAAGACAGCAAATCGGCGAGTTGCAAAAAGTACAGGGCCGTTTCTCGCTCCTGCGTAAGCAGCCCGGCATCGTAGACAGGCAAGCCGTAGCGGCTCTGCAATTCTGTTTCCAAAGCAGCGGGTAAAAGCGGCATCTCCGCCGTTATTTTTTCCAAATAGGCGGGCGACAACACCACGGGCGGCAGGTCGGGCTCCGGAAAATAACGGTAGTCGTGGGCATTCTCTTTCTCGCGGAGACCGTAAGTACGGCCCGTCTCGGCGTCGAAGCCACGGGTCTCCTGCACCACGGGCTTGCCTGCCTCGAGCAGCGCAATCTGGCGTTGTACCTCGTACTCGATGGCCCGGCGAGCAAAGCGCAGGGAGTTCATATTCTTGACTTCGCAGCGTTGTCCGTATTGTTCGGCCCCCTGTTCGCGTACTGATATGTTTACGTCGCAGCGCAGCGAGCCTTCCTCCATATTGCCATCGCTGATGCCCAGCCAGCGCACCAGCCGCCGGATTTCCTCCACGTAGGCCGTTACTGCTTCGGCACTGCGCAGGTCGGGTTCGCTGACGATTTCGAGCAGCGGCACCCCGGCGCGGTTGAGGTCGATCAGAGACTCAGTCGGATGCTGGTCATGCAGGCTTTTGCCCGCATCCTCCTCCAAATGAATGTGGTGCACCCGAATCGTGCTTGGTTGTCCGTTTGCTACTACCTCTACCTGCCCGCCAATGCAGATTGGGCTACGGTCCTGCGTGGTCTGAAAGCCTTTGGGCGAATCGGCGTAAAAATAGTTTTTGCGGTCGAACGTGCTGCGCGGATTAATACGGCAGCCGAGGGCTAGGCCGAGCCGTACGGCGTACTCCACCGCTTGCCGGTTCAGGCGCGGCAGGGTGCCGGGATGGGCCAGGCTGATAATGCTGGTGTGCGTATTGGGTGCGCCGCCGAAAGCCGCCGAGTCGGCACAGAAAGCCTTGGAGAGGGTGCTGAGCTGGACATGGGTTTCGAGGCCGATAATAGTTTCGTAGTGCATGGTATTAATAAAAAGCGAAAACGACCAATAAGCCAATGACAAAAAATATGGCCATGCTGAAAATATACAGTATGCTGAATATTAGCCATTTAAATAATGTTTTTCCAAAGCCCTGGTCATAATAACGCCATAGGCCAAAGAACATGGCGATCCAGATAATCAATGCCAAATTCGCGAAGATGTTGGCACCAATCAAATCGAGTTGCAGCAACACAATGCTCAACGTGAGCAGCAGCAGCGCGCCCGTATGGAAGTGTAGTAAAAAGATAAAATGCTCTACGTAGTACCGCTGTCGTCGTCGGTAGAGCAAGGTCAGGATACTGGCCATGAAAGTGATGATGGCCAAGATCGTCCAGGTAAAGCTGCCGATGTAGGCGTGGCCTAATGCTTCAGGGTTCTTAAACGACTTAATAGCCTGGCGGGCAAACATACGTTCCAGCCAGTTGGTAATGGCCATGCGCTGCAACAGTTCCTCTGGCTCATAGCGAACAATGTCCAAGGCAGAGATGCGAACTGCGTGGCCAATAATGCTGAGGTCGATAGTGTCCTCTTTTTGCTCCTTGCTTGATAAGGACTCGCCCAACCCGTGTTGACGGCTATGCAACATCAGCAGGCTATCCACTGCCTGCCTGGTCAGCGGGGTTTGTAAGGTAGGCGGCAGGGCCGCATAGTTTTTGCGAATATCCTCCAATGTTACCCGATGCTGTATCCGGCGAAAATCGTTTTTGGACTCGTAGTCATTCCTTTCCTCTTTGCTTTTCGGAATGCTATCCGTTTTGCCCAGGTCAAAAGAAAAATTCAGGTTAGAGGTTTGCCCATCATTATTGTTGAGTTGCTGGTTGAGCAGTAGTACAAAAAAGAACATCACGATGCCAAACAGCCGGATGGGGTGGGGGTAGCGGTCTTGTTTGCCCTTGAAAAACTCTTTTGTCACCAGTCCCGGTACAAACAACTGCCAGGCAGTGAGCAAAAACTTGCCCTCCAGGTGGATGGTGTTGTTCCATAGTTTGCCCAACAGATTTTTCATGGTCACTTTGCCGTCCGAGTCGCGTTGGCCGCATTGGGCGCAGAACTTGGCCTTGTACGACATGGGGTAGAAACAGTTGCGACAGTACCTTTTCAAAAGGAGAGAGCGGTGGGAGGCGTGAGAAAAAGGGGAGAGCAGGGAGCGGCACAAAAATATTGCAATTTTTCAATTACAAAGTTCGGCAACCCGGCGCGTCTTTTATATTTGCGCCCCATTTTCCATAAAAGAGCATACGGTTCCCCAATCTGATTTGGTCAAACTTTTAGCACGCCTCTCACCCATGCGCCACCAAACCACTTCCCACATTCTGATGGTGCGCCCAGCGCATTTCGCGTTCAATGAAGAGACGGCGGCCAGCAATGCCTTTCAAAGCCGCGACCAACGCTTGACACCTGCACAAATGGAACAGCAAGCCTTGGAGGAGTTTGACGGGTTCGTGGAGCAATTGCGTGCCGCCGAGGTACAGGTCATTGTCGCCAACGATTCGGTCAAGCCTGTCAAACCCGACGCCGTGTTCCCCAATAACTGGGTCACTTTTCACCAGGAAGGCTTTGTCGTTACGTACCCGATGTTTGCCCCCACGCGCCGCCGGGAACGGCGGCGGCAAATCATCACGCAGGTGCTGCACGAAGGGTTTCAATCGGATCGGCGGCTGAATTTTGAATTCAATGAAAAACGTGACCGCTACCTGGAAGGCACCGGTAGCATCATCTTCGACCATATTCACCGCCTGGCCTATGCCTGCCTCAGCCCGCGCACGGACGAACAATTGCTGGACGATCTTTGCCAGGAAATTGGGTATCAAAAAGTGGTCTTTCACGCC
>JAYUXG010000486.1:0-8235 GCA_043753125.1 Saprospirales bacterium
GCACACCGTACCAATTAACAGCGACCCGGTATCGCCCATGAAGATTCGGGCGGGCGTAAAGTTATATTTTAGGAATGCCACAATGGCCCCTGCCAGCGAAAAGGCCACGACCGCCAGTGGCAAGCCGACCGCACCGGCCGACATGAACCAAATACCCCAGGTGACACAGGCGACCAGACCAACGCAGCCCGCCAGCCCATTGACGCCATCAATCAGGTTGACAGCATTGATAATACCTACGATGATGATTACGGACAGCAAAAAACCGGTGACCTCAGGCAAGGTTTCTATGCCAAAAATACCGTACAGACTGGTCAGTCGTACATCTGATTTGTACGCCAAGATGGTGGCCACCAAGATTTGGCCCAAGAATTTACTGGTGGCCGACATGGGCAACAGGTCGTCTACCACCCCGATGAGAAAAATCAGTACAAACGAGGCCAAGATATACTGCAAGATGCCAAACGAATCGAGCGGCGTCCAAAGGATAACGGCGCAGATGGTGCCAGCAAAAATCCCAACACCCCCTAGGGAGGGCGTCGGCTCGTAGTGTGCGCTACGCTCATTGGGGTGATCGTATAACTTGCGTTCCTTAGCCACCCGAATAATGGTGGGGATGATCAGGTAAGTGAGGGCGAAGGCCGTAATAAAGCCAAGAATGAGGGCATGCATATAACGTGGAGTTCCAAAGAGTGGGAGAAAGGTTAGGCTGCCGATTGGCAGCTTTTTGATTAAAATTATGCCAAATGGGTATTCGGGCATCCTTGGTTAGGCCAGACCAGTCAATGACCAATAATCAGTTCCTATTTATCAGGCGACCGCCTCGGCGATGGCCTTGATGGTCTCGGTATCGCCCATGGTGTAGTAGTGCAGACAAGGCACTCCAGCCGCTTTCAGCTCGCGCGATTGCTGGATGCACCATTCTATGCCAACTTGGCGCACAGCCTCTTCGTCCCCGGCTTTCAGCACTGCGTCGACGAAAGGCTCCGGTAGGTTGAGAAAGAACTTGCGGGGGATGGAATTGAGCTGGTAGCGTTTGGTCAAGGGCTTGAGGCCCGGTACGATGGGAGCGGTAATGCCAATAGCGCGGCACTGCTCCACATAATCAAAGTAACACTGGTTGTCAAAAAACATCTGCGTCACAATATAACCAGCCCCGGCTTCTACTTTCCGCTTGGAGTATTCCAGATCGCTGACGATATTGGGCGACTCGAAGTGCTTTTCCGGATAACCGGCGATCCCGATACAAAAATCCATCCGTTCGCCGTTCTGGATGTTCAGGTCGAGGTAGCGGCCCTCATTCATGCCTTCGATCTGGTGTACCAGATCAACCGCGTACTTGTGGCCATTTTCTTCCGGTAGAAACTTGTCCTCAAACTGCCGGGCATCGCCCCGAAGGGCCAATACATTGTTGATACCCAAGAAATTGAGGTCAATCAACGCATTCTCCGTTTCTTCCACGGAGAAACCGCCGCAGATCAGGTGGGGCACCGCATCCACGCCGTAGCGGTGCATGATGGCGGCACAGATGCCCACCGTACCGGGACGTTTGCGGATGGCCGTTTTTTCATAGTACCCGGACGGCCGTTTTTTGTAAATAAATTCTTCCCGGTGGTAAGTCACGTCCACAAAGGGCGGCTTGAACTCCATCAGGGCATCCAGCGTTTTGAAAATAGACTGCATACTGCCGCCTTTCAACGGCGGAAGCACTTCAAACGAGACGAGCGTCTTTCCTTTGGCATTCTTGAAATGTTCGGTAACTTTCATGAGTTTCAACAATTGAGCAATGCCGGGGCTATCTCAAACTTCGATTAACCTGGCCTTAAAAAGGGGTGATGGATTATGGTACTGGTCATTGGGCCTATGCTTCTTGCCAGATCAATAATTGCGCGCCGTCGCTGCCCGGCTCTGCATTTCGGCGGCTCTAACGGTATCGCCCTGTGCGGTATAAATTTCGGCCATATCGCCCAGTACACGCAAATCTTCTGTCTGACGGTCCAGTGCTAACTGTAAAAAGTGCAATGCGGTTGCCGGATCCTTTTTTTGTTGGTAAAAAAAATCGTACCCCACGCGGTGGCAAAAGGAAATGTACTTGTCTGAATTGGCCCCTTTCAGATAAGTGGTCATGTTTTCGTCCACCAAACCCCTAAAGTTGGGATCATAAGGTATTCGATCCATAACGTATTCGAATTCGTGAAACAATTTGTCTAATTGGTGGTCGAGATCGAAGCGTGCCAATGCCACCGCCGACCTCGTTACCAGTGCCAATGTATAATTCGGATTGATCTCCAAAGACCGTTTGATATGGTACTCCATTTCTTGGGTCAGTCGGGTCTTTTCCTGGAGGTCCCGAGAGTCCTGATACTGGCTTTTGTACAGAGAAGTTACGTAAAAATAATGCGCCTGCGCGCTGTTTTCGGACACCCGAACGGACGTGGCGTTCAACGTCAACCCATCCCTCCAATCTGGCACCCGTGTCGCGGTGCGCCAGGCAAACAATGTCGCAATGGCCATAAAGAGCATCGCGCCCACGATGCTCGGCCGATCGGGCTGCTCTTGGATCAAGTCTGGCAAGCGGCGGGCAAAAAACCAGGCTGCCAATACACAAAAAGCCACCGAGGGCGCATAAGCCAACCGCTCGCTCATAAAAGTACCAGTCGGAACAAACGGATTGAACACACTACCAAGCGTACACAGGAAATAAAGGACACACCAGGCAACCACGCTGCGCTTGCGCAGGTTCAGTACTGCCCAAATTCCCATCCCCAGATACAGGGCCAAAGACAGGAGTACCTGCCAGTCCGCCCAGCCGACCCTCGGCAAGTGATAAGGAGAGTAATCGTGGGTAAGTGGGTGGGGCACGAACAGCAATTTGACCTGCCAGCCCAAAGTCAGGAAAATGGTGGCCAAGCGTTCGCTGCCGGTCATTTCCAGGAAGGGGTTGTCCATTACCTCATCCACGGTCTGGACATTGCCAAATATATAGCCCATTGCCTGATAGCGCAACGCGACAAAAAGCACCGCCGCTCCCAGCAGCACCGCTGTAGGAGCCAACAATTGCTTAGGCGGAATCTTGGTCAATAACCACATCGTGAGCGGTACCACGGCGACAAAGCTCAGTGCATTTTCGTTGGCCAGCGCACCCAGAAAAAGCGATGCGCCCGCCACAAACAGCCAACCGAACCGGTGTCCGGAATTGTAGTACCGCAACGTGGCCCATAAAGCACCCAGGCTGCCGAGCAAGGCCAGTATTTCGTCGCGGCCCTTGATATTAGCCACCACCTCCACGTGCAACGGGTGCAACAAAAACAGCGCGGCTCCCAAAAAAGGCAGGCTAAAATACCACCGTCCCTGTTCCGATATGGGAAACACAATGGCCAGGATGCGATACAGGCCAATGCCAGTGAGGCCATACAGCAGCACATTGATGCCGTGGCTGATGTGTGGCAGCTGTGGATTATTTTTGCCAAAAATACCTGCTTCGGTCGCAAAGGTGGCCAGGCTTAACGGACGGTAGTGTCCATCCTCTTGCAAGAACTTTGGTTCCTTAAAATAGCCCAAGAAACTATCGCTGGCAAAAATGTTGCGCAGCCCCGTCCAGCCCAGCTCTACTATGGAATTTTGCTGGGCCACCATCTCGTTTTCCAGGATATAGCCATATTGTAGGGATAGTGCGTACAAGGCAAAGGCCAGTGCCAACAAGGCCATTGCCGGCAACCAATGGGTACGCCAGAATCCGGCCTGAAAAGTGCACACACGTAGCGGCTCTGCCCTCTCCACCGGAGCCGATGTACGAATTTTCGCAGCGTGAACGTTCTTGCTCTTCGACGTGCGCAGGTTCGGATTACTTTTCGCAGCCATGACCGTTTTTTATTTAAGGCGGCGCAAATATCGCATGATCTGCCCAAAATTCCGCCCAAACTCCCGCTCAATGTGGACAATCGGTAGATTTGTAAAACAGCGTACCTTGTGGCGGGGTTTAGCAAATGACTGTCCGAGTTTTCGAAATTTGGATTGACCTATTCCGTGAAAAGCCCAAATGCCCATTTTAAGTATTTCAATAAAAAATTAGTTTAGGCTAAGATTTTGCGCAAAGCACTGGTTTCCTTCCATCCCGATTTTTATCGGGATGTCGCTGGGCTCCGTTTGCTGACTGCCTTTTTCCTTGCTTCCACCCATTGACAATAACACAGAATTATGAAAAAACTACTCTTTTCTTTCCTGCTGCTGGCTTCGGCAGGGGTTCTTTCCGCCCAAAAGTCCGAAGCCTATGAGTTCAAGGAAGTGAAAAACCTGGCCTGCACCCCGGTGAAAAGCCAGGACAAAACCGGCACTTGTTGGGCCTTTAGCACGGCTTCTTTCCTGGAAAGCGAGGCTTTGCGTCTCGGTAAAGGCCAACACGACCTGTCGGAAATGTTTGTCGTGCGCAACACTTACCGACAAAAATGCGACAACTATGTGCGGCGACAAGGCCGGACCCAGTTCGGGGAAGGTGGCTTGGCCCACGATGAGTTGAACGCCATCCGGCAGTACGGTATTATGCCGGAAAGTGCCTACCCGGGCCGTAAAGACCCTACCAAGCCTTACAACCACGGCCAGTTGCAAAAAACGCTGAAAACCTTGTGCGACGGCCTGGTGGCCCAAGCCGTGGAAGGAAAATTATCCACCAACTGGAGTACCCGCATTGACAGCCTGCTGGACGCAGAATTTGGAAAAATACCTCTCAAGTTTGTGTTAGGCCAGACCGAGTTTACCCCCAGCTCTTATCGGGACTATCTGGGTATCAACCCCGACGACTACGTCACGGTAACCTCGTTCACCCACCACCCTTTCTATTCTACTTTCATCCTGGAAATCCCCGACAACTGGTCGAACGGCACCTTTTATAACCTGCCCATCAGCGAGATGATGCGCTGCGCCAATAACTCCATCCAGCAGGGCTACACTGTAGAATGGGATGCCGACGTGAGCAACCCGGGTTTTGCCGCTGGCAATGGGATGGCCATTGTGGCGGAAAAAAACTGGCAGGATAAAGACGCTACCGCCCGCGCCAGTACCTTCAAAACATGGGAGCCGGAAGTAAAAGTGACCCAAGAGTACCGCCAACAGCTGTTTGACCGGCAGGAAACTATGGACGACCACCTGATGCATATTGTGGGCATCATGGACGAAAAACACGGCGGCCTATACTATGTCGTAAAGAATTCTTGGGGCGAGATTTCCGACCGCAAGGGTTTGGTCTACGTTTCAGACGCGTATATGCGGGTGAACACCATCTCATTTACGGTACATCAGAATGCCATCCCCACCGACCTGCGCCGCCGACTTGCCCTGGAACCGGGAGAGGTCAAGATCGAAGACTCCAAACTGTTGAATTCGCCCCAGCGCATGAAGGCCCCCGGACGCCTCCAGCCGCGCGACGGCGTAACCAACCCTAAAAAGGCAGCAGCACCGAAAAGTTCCGAGAACTAACTGGGCAAAGCAGGTTCGGGTTCGGGTAATATTTTAAAAAACCAAAATGGGCTTGTGGCGTTAGTACCCTAATTCTACCTCCTCTCCATTTTTTTTTGCCGAAAAAATATGCCGGAACTGCCCGAAGTTGCTACGTATCAAAAAACCTTTGAGCGTTATGCCGTTGGGAAGACCATCCGCGAGGTAGTGGTACACGACGCCAAAATACTGCGCAACCTGACTGCCGAGCAATTCATAGAACAGCTCACTGGACGCACCTTCACTGGCACTTACCGGCGTGGTAAATTCCTGTTTGGCGAGCTGGACAACTTGGCCCACCTCCAATTGCACTTCGGCATGACGGGCGATCTGGTGCCTTACCAAGACCCTGCCGACGCGCCACGTTTTGAGCGGTTTCGTTTCCATTTTACGGACGGCTCAGTGTTGGGTTTCGACGATTCCCGCAAGTTTGCCCACATCGTTTGGGTGGACGACCTGCCCGCGTATTTACTCCAGCGAAAACTTGGCCCCGATGCCCTGGAAATACTGGAGAGCGAGTTTTTCAATTTATTAGTCCGTCGCAAAGGCCAGCTCAAGGCTTTTTTACTCGATCAGCATGCTTTGTCAGGGGTGGGCAACCTGTACGCCGATGAGATTTGTTTTCAAGCCCGCATCCATCCGGCCTCGCGGCTGGATAAATTATCTGACGAACATAAACAATTGATTTTCAAACTGATGCGCGAAATACTTAGCTCGGCCGTTGAGCGACTGGCCTACTACCGGGACTACCCGGAAAACTGGTTCTGGCAATGGCGGCAACTGGGAAGGCCCGGCCCGGAAGGCGTGGGAGTCGTGCAGCGGGCCACCATCGCCGGGCGCACCACTTATTTTGTGGAGGGTTGGCAAACGTTGTTATAAGGTGGAGTATTTGAAATGAGAAATACTTGGGTATTTGATCAAATACTCCAGTATTCGCATCCTCAAAAATTTAGATCAACTATGAAACACCCTTTTCTTGCCTTTTTAACGCTGTTTGCAGCCGGGCATATTTTTGCTCAAATCCCGGTGGCCACCGCTGACCAAATCGTGAGTATTGCTTTGGAAACCAACTACGACATTCGCCTCACGCAGACCGATGTCGCAATTGCGCAGCTGAATAATACCCGCGCCAACGCCGGCATACTGCCCACCGTGAATTTGGTCGCCAACGAAAATTTCACCCTCAGTGCCTTCAACCAGCAATTGGCCAACGGCACGGAGTTCAATACGCTTGGTGCCCCGTTCAATTCAGCCAACATCGGTGTTCAACTGAACTGGCCGCTCCTGGATGGGCGACGGATGTACATTGTCAAACGCCGACTCGAAGCACTGGAATCCCTCGGCCAGCTCAACCTCCGTATCGCAGTACAAACTACGACTGTCAATGTGCTGCAAGCCTATTACAACATTGTACGCGGACGATTGCAGGAACGGGCCTTGACGGAAATCATTGCCTTGAACGAAGAGCGTTTGCGCATCGCGGAAGCACGCCTGGCGGCCGGCTTCGCTGCCCAAACCGACGCCCTGCAAGCCCGTATTGACCTCAACCAACGCCGGGCTGATTTTCTCAACCAGCAAACAGCCACCATTGCCGCCAAACGTACCCTCAACCGATTATTGGTGCGGGCCTCCGATGTGGCCTTCGAGGTAGACGAAAATCTGGTCAATACCTACCAGCCCGACCGTAATACGTTGTTGCAGAAGATATTGGCCCAAAACCCGACTTTGGTGGCCCTGCAAAAAACGGCTGAAGTATCCGCACTGCTGGTAGAAGAAAGCCGGACGTTGAACAAAGTCCGTATCAACGGTGTCGGACAGCTCAGTGCCCAGCGCGCGGACAATGGGGCGGGCTTTACCACCAGCAACACCCAAGCGGGCCTCAGCCTGGGTGCCAACCTCGTGGTGCCGCTCTACACTGGCGGCAACCTGCGCCGCCAGGTCGAAGTCAGCCGATTGGCTGCCCAGCAGGCTGTATTGAGAGTTGATATTCAGCGGATTACGGTGGAAACCGAACTGGATAATCAGATTGCCTTGTTCCAAACCCAGCAACAGGTGCTTACGTTGGAAGAAGAAAATGTGCTAATCGCCCGTGAAAATCTGAACGTCAGCACCGAGCGTTTCCGCTTGGGCCAGGCCAACGGCCTGGAAATCCAGATTGCCCAGAACACGCTGGAGCAGGCCCTATCGCGGCGCAACCTGGTGCTGTACAATTTGAAAGTGGCAGAATTACAGCTGCGTTTCTTGGCCGGAGATCTATAATTGGTTATTAGTTAACTGGTTATCAGTTATTAGTATTTCAAATTGTTGGTTACGAAAGACTCCTATGCAGAAAGACGCAATCATTGTCGGCGCAGGCTTAGTTGGTGCCCTGTGGGCCGTATTCCTTGCGCGGCGCGGCTACGCCGTAAAGGTTTTCGAGCGGCGACCCGATATGCGAGCCGCTGGTTATCAGGGTGGTCGCTCTATCAACCTGGCGATGAGTGTGCGTGGCTGGAAGGCCATCGAACAAGCAGGCATCCGCGAGAAAATCGAACAGGTGGCCATTCCCATGCCGGGCCGCATGATGCATGCGGTGACCGGCGAGCTGACTTTCCAGCCGTATGGCAAGGCGGGCGAGGCTATTTATTCCGTCTCCCGGGGCGGTTTGAACTTGGCACTGCTGCGTATTGCCGCCGACTTTCCCAACGTGGAGTTTTACTTTGAACACCGTTGTGTAGACGTGGATCTGCAACAGCCAAAGATTAC
>JAYUXG010000487.1:0-3366 GCA_043753125.1 Saprospirales bacterium
TGGCCGGATCGAAACGCTTGGCTTCCCGGAGCAGATTTACAACCACCCGGAAAGCGAATACGTGCAGAAATTAATTGCTGCTATTCCGGGACAATAAATAAAGGGCAAAGCGCAACCTGCAATAGGCAATGGAACAAAATTGATTACTTTCCACTTATGCTTTGCTCATTGCCTTTTGCCCCTTGCCTTTTTTAAGTTTACCGCCGGATCAGCAGTTTTTCCACCCAGGCTTCCTTGCCTGGCGCGGTAAAGCGGGCCAGGTACAGGCCATTTTCCAGGGCGGAAACATCCAAATTTTGTTCGCCTTTGCGGACTGCCAAAGACAGCACTACCCTGCCACGCATATCTATTATTTCAAATTTTCCGGCCACCGGGATGGCTTGCAATGCTACGTTATCGCCCGCTGGATTAGGTGCTACTTTCAACTGCCATTCCTTAAGCGGGTCTTTTACGTCCGTAGTAATTTGTTGAAAACCAAGGAAGAAGATCACCGTAGCCGTCAGGGCGGGGTTAAAGCAGCCACCGTGATCGGCGGTAGGGTTCACGTCGGTCGCTTGGAAATTAGGCGCGCCCACTGCGGTGAGTGTATCGCGGGCAACAATGCTGTTCTCGAATGGTACTTGATCGTCGGCCATACAATAAAACAGGCGCATGGGTGCCACGGGTACCCAGTCGTTATAGGTATCGTTCTTGCGCAGGGCCACATTGATCGGATGGTTGGGATCATCCATAATCGCTTGCACTACTTCCTCTTTCAATAGTTTGATCGGTCGGCTGGAGCCTTCATTAGTAGTCAACAGCGTGATCAACTGGTTATTGAGTTGGGTCAGGGAGAGTTGACCATTATAGAACTGGGTAATCACGCCCGCATAAGCCGGGCGGAAAATATCGCTGGGCTGGATGAACAGGTTGCCATACACGGTTTGGAACGACAAAGCGGTATTGGGAATGTAAGCTGGGTAGTAGTACACTGCATCGGTCAAAATCAGGTTGCGCATTACCCCCGAAATGCTGTATGGCCCCGACATAGGTGCTGATGCGGTGACGGTGAACTCGTGGGTAGGGTCTTGTTCAATGGCGCGGTGCAAGGCCATCGCCGCGTGGCCACCCTGCGAATAGCCGGTGATGAAGAGCTGCGTATTGGTATGAATACCGTTTTGGAAGGTGTACTGTTCGGCAGCCCGTAGCAAATCGATGGCCACGGAGGCTTCGCTGGCTGCATGGACGTAAGGGTGAAAGCCTTTGGAAGTCCCCAATCCCAGATAGTCGGGGGCCAACGTGACAAAACCCAACCCAGCCAACAGGACGCCGATGATGCCTTCGCCCGTAGTGGCAGTGTACGAGGGGACATCGAATTTGGAACCCGATGTGCCGTGTTGATAGACGAGCCGTGGATAGACCTTGTTCGGGTTGTCCGGTATGGCGAGCAGGCCCGATGCGGTGTCCAAGGTGCCATTGATGGCGGGTGTGGTGTAGGTCAGGCGGTAGAATTTGACACCGTACTGCACCAAGGACAAGCCGGATTGAGTAATAATTTGGGCTTTGGTGCGGCTGCCAAGCAATGTGGCGGAAATGAGATTTTGGGCAATCAGGCCGCTGTTATACAGGAAGACCACTAACAGGAAGAGCAAATATTTTTTCATAGAAATCAATTTTTTGAAATGAATGGGAAGTCTAACCTGATGTAAAATGTAGAACGGAAACGCGACAGTTGGGAAAAATGTTGGCTTTGGCAAAACTATTTGTGACGAGGAGTAGTATCGGCGAAGGAAGGCTTAAACGACCTAAACCATTTATATCCTACCATCGCACTTGCCCATCGCCTACTACCATCCACTTCTCCGTGACCAGTTTTTCCAGGGCAAATGGCCCCCGCGCATGCAGTTTTTGGGTGGAAATGCCGATTTCCGCGCCCAAGCCAAATTCGCCGCCATCGGTGAAACGAGTGGAAGCATTGGCATAGACCACTGCGGCATCCACTCTTTCCATAAATTGCTGACAAACAGCCGCGTCCTCCGACACGATGGCCTCCGAATGACGGGAAGAATGCTGACGAATGTGTTCCAGGGCCGCTTCCAGATTCTCTACTACTTTTATAGAACATTTATAGTCCAGAAATTCCCGACCAAAGTCCTCGGCTTGGGCAGTTTGCAGACGGCTCCACTCCGTTTTTTCCAAGATGGGAAAGGCCGTTTCATCCGCGAATACTTCCACCTGCCATTGGTCAAAATCGGCTTGCAACATGGGCAGGAATTGTGCCGCTACTGCTTGATCTACTAATATGGTATCCAGCGCATTGCATACCGAAGGGCGCGATACTTTGGCGTTGACCACAATGGCCTGCGCCTTGACCAGATCAGCGGCGCAGTGGACGTAGGTGTGGCAGACACCTGCTCCGGTCTCGATGGTCGGTACAGTAGCGTTTTGGCGGACAAACTGGATGAGCGCGTCCGACCCGCGCGGGATGATAATGTCCACGTAGCGCGTGGCGGTGAGCAGTTCGTGCATCAGGGCGCGGTCGGTAGGCAGCAGCGTGACGGCGGCGCGGGGGATGGCCCACTCGTCCAGTGCCTGATGAATCACCGCAACCAACGCCTGGTTGCTGTGGATGGCTTCGGAGCCGCCGCGCAACGCCACGGCGTTGCCGGAACGCAAACACAGTGCGCTTACATCCAGGGTCACGTTGGGCCGGGATTCGTAGATAATGCCAACCACGCCCAGCGGTACCGCGATCTTGCGCAGCCGAAGGCCATTGGGTAGCTGGCGTTCCAACAGTACCTCGCCCGATGGGTCGGGCAAGGCCGCTACCTCGCGGATGCTTTGGGCGAGGTCGGCCAACCGCTTTTCATTGAGCAACAGGCGGTCCTTTTTCGGATCGTCAGCCGCCATGCGGTCGGCATCTACTTGGTTTTCTTGAAGGATAACGGCTTGGTGTTCCAGTATCAGATCAGCCAGACGATACAACAGCGACTGCTTTTGGGCGTCGGTCAAGGTACGCACAGCGGACGAGGCGAGGTGGGTTTGTTCAAGCAGGGGAAGGATGGTGGTCATGCTCTGAGTATTTGAATATTTGAGGATGCGAGGAGTGGAGGATTCAGTTCCATAATTGCAGGGTGCTTTGGTCAAATCCTCGCATCCTCAAATACCCAAATCCTCATATTAAAACAATTTCATCCGTATGCGCGATCTCAAAATTTTGCGTCAGCAGATTTTCGCGGATGACGGCGGCGGGATGCTTCACACGGGCCAGGGCCAGCACATTGGCCTGATGGTCAGCCAGTTCGATCACTTCTCCTTTCTCGAACTCGCCCTTCACCTTACGTACCCCCACGGCGAGCAGGCTTTTGCGGTTTTGGATGGCCCGCG
>JAYUXG010000488.1:0-3365 GCA_043753125.1 Saprospirales bacterium
GTTTTGAACTAGAAAAAATTTCAGAAAAATTGAGATTTTTTGAAACTGAATATTCTGATAAATTAAATACCATTAATGCAAAAGGCCGATTCAAAAATATTAAAACGGCTATGGTGATTTATACTAAAAAAAGTGATGAATTAGCGAACACGAGGATTCAATTGGAAAGCTATGAATCTGCCGAAAAGGAATTAAAGCAATTATCTCGTGATAAAAGTGCGTTGATTGCAAGTATTGATGAATCAGTTGATAACCTAAAATTAATTATAGGTGATTTTCAAAGTACAATTCTTGATATTCATCGTTCGATAATGGATAACGAGAAAGCTTCGTTCAGGATTGAGACCGTTGATAAAGTGAACAAAAAAGAAATTTTCAATTTCGAGATGCGGATAGACAGTGATGGTAGTCATAGCGTAGAAAGGGCCAAGGTTTTCATTTATGATATGGGTTTACTATTTAATGCCCATACAAGACAAAGGCATCCACGATTACTTATCCATGATAATATTTTTGACGTTGATAAGGACACTCTGATCCAAAGCCTAAATTACTTATCAAGAATGGAAGACCTTTTTTATGACTTTCAATATATCCTAACTTTGAATATAGATGAAATAGAACATGACGAAGACAAAATAAAACTTGACATTCAGGCACACAAAAGGGCAGAATTTACCCGACAAAAGAGGTTCTTGTTTCAAACATCTGCCAAACCGTATCAAGAACGGAGTAAGTCTCCTACCATACGAATAATATTACCTGAAAATTAGGTGCTGTCTAGATGTTTTGTTATTAGTTTTTAGTAATTATTTAGCAATAATTCTCTTTTTATTGAAAAGTTATTATATTAATCCCAACCTGGGTTTTAAAACAACCCCTAAGAGATGCTTACAGCATAATATCAAGCAAAAGTGTTGGTATTGCATTTTTCACAAACCGAAAATTGCTGTAACAAAACTTGTGCTATGATAAACACACTAAGAACAATCTCCGAAAATAAAGATTTCATAGAACTGGTACGCCACCTCGATGCAGACCTGAAGATCAGGGATGGCGACGAGCATTCCTTCTATAATCAATTTAATAAAATTGATAAAATAAAGCACGTCGTAGTAGCCTACCAGAACGAAGGTCCGGTTGGATGTGGGGCCATCAAGGAATACGATGAAAAAACGATGGAGGTGAAGCGCATGTTTGTTTTTCCCGAAATAAGGGGACAAGGCATAGCCACGACAATCTTAACCGAATTGGAAGATTGGTCCAGAGAATTGCTATATGAAACTTGCATTTTAGAAACCGGAAAACAACAACCGGAGGCGATTAGGCTGTATCAAAAGAATGGCTACCAAGTGATTGAAAACTACGGCCAGTATAAAGGCGTAGAGAATAGTGTGTGCTTTGAGAAGAAATTATACCTCCCCTAGGCCATGACCGACTCCCCGTACATCTCGGCCTTCAGATTGATCACCTTTTCGCTGTGCAAATACTCCCCGTAATTCATGTTCTGATCAATCAGGCCCTTGGGCGTAATCTCTATAATGCGGTTCGCCACCGAGTCCAGGATATGGTAGTCGTGGGAAGTGAAAATGATATTGCCCGTGAAGTCCTGCATGCCCGTGTTCAAGGCGGTGATGGATTCCAGGTCCAAGTGGTTGGTGGGTTCGTCCAGAATCAAAAAGTTCGGGTTGGAGAGCATGATTTTGGACATCATGCACCGCACTTTTTCACCACCAGATAACACGCCAGAGCGTTTGAAAACTTCTTCGCCGCCAAACAACATCCGGCCAAGAAAGCCCCGAATAAAGTTCTCGTCTTTATCTTTGGAATACTGGCGCAGCCAATCCATCAGGTTCATATCCTGGTCGCCGGAGAAATAAGCGCTGTTGTCGTTGGGCAGGTATTGCGGCGCGATGGTTTGGCCATACTGGAAGCGGCCTTCATAGTTGGTGTCTTCCCCGGCCAGAATCTGGAACAGGGCAGTCACCGCCGAGGCATTACGGCTGAACACGGCAATTTTTTCGCCCTTGTTGAAGCGCAGGTACAGGTTCTTGAACAGGTATTCGCCGCTGTCGGCCCTTTTCGACAGTTTCTCTACGTCCAGAATAACGTCCCCCGGATCGCGTTCGGGCTTGAAAGCGATGTAGGGATATCGACGGCTGGACACCCGCAGCTCTTCCAGATTCAGTTTTTCCAAAGCCTTCTTACGGCTGGTGGCCTGCCTGGACTTGGAAGCGTTGGCCGAGAAACGGGCAATAAAGTCCATCATCTCCTGGCGTTTGGTCTCTACTTTCTTATTTTTATCTGCCGTTTGACGGGTCATTAACTGGCTGACCTCGTACCAGAAAGTATAGTTGCCGGTAAACATGCGGATCTTGCCGAAATCCACGTCCACGATGTTGGTGCAGACCATATCCAGGAAGTGGCGGTCGTGCGATACCACGATGACGATATTCTGGTAGTCCGCGAGAAAATCGCAGAGCCAGTCGGTGGTTTCCGCATCCAGGTCGTTGGTCGGCTCGTCCATCAGCAAAATATCGGGCGTGCCGAACAGGGCCTGTGCAAGCAGCACTTTCACGCGTTCCGAGCCATCCAGTTCTTTTACCAGTTTGTGGTGCAGCGACTCCCGCACGCCCAGGTTGCTGAGCAGCTCCGCCGCGTCGCTTTCCGCCATCCAGCCATTCATTTCGCCAAACTCGCCTTCTAGTTCCGCTGCCCGCATGGAGTCAGCCTCGGTTGCGTTCGGATTATCATAAATGGCGTTTTTTTCCTGCATGATGTCGTACAGGTGCCGGTGGCCCATGATCACGGTAGCCAGCACCGGGAACTCGTCGAAAGCAAAGTGGTTTTGGCTGAGCACGGCCATGCGCTCGCCAGGCGTGATGTCCAGGCTGCCCCGGGTGCTTTCTATCTCGCCGGACAGCACTTTCAGGAAGGTAGATTTGCCGGCGCCGTTCGCGCCGATCACGCCGTAACAATTGCCTTTTACAAACTTAAGATTGACGTCGTCGAAAAGCACACGCTTCCCGAATTGCACGGACACATTATTCACTGATAACATTGCTGGACCTATTTTTTAAAAACGGCGCAAAGGTAGGGATTTGGCAGGATGGAGAATAGCCAATGGGCCGGGTTTTGTGTTAATCATTCTACCAGTAGGGCCTTTTGTCATTTATATCGTCTTTCATTTTTTTCCGGTACGGACAGTGCCGACAACCACTGCCGCAACAATGGCCGCGTTGGCGCAAAAAGTGCTCCGTGAACACCCAGTAGCCATTGTTGCGGCAGTGGTTGTCGGCACTGTCCGTACCGGAAAAAAATGAAAGACGATATAAATGACAAAAGGCCCTACTGGTAGAATGATT
>JAYUXG010000489.1:0-8211 GCA_043753125.1 Saprospirales bacterium
GCGGAGGCCCGCGCCCGCAAGCCGCACTTTATCATCGTGGAGATGCACTGGGGTGTGGAGTACCAGTTGCAAGAGAACGCTGAGCAACGCCGGTTGGCCCGTTTCCTGATCCGCAACGGTGCGGACATGGTGATCGGTATGCACCCGCACGTGGTGCAACCCATTCGCAGCGAGCGCGTTACCCTTTCCGATGGCAGCCGGAAAGAGGCCATCGTGGTATATTCGCTCGGCAACTTCATCTCTAACCAGCAGCAGCCCAATACCGACGGTGGCATCCTGTTCCAAGTGGATTTGTTAAAGACCAAGGGTTCGCCACAGGTCCGGGTGGGCCAGCATGGTATCATTCCCATCTGGCGGTATATCCATAAGTCAACTATTGGCAAATCAACCTTTTATACTTTACCGGTGGCCCGATTGGAGCATAATCCCGATCTGTTTCAGGGCATGGGTGCCAGTGCACGTACGGCGATGTTGCGCTACGTAACAGGGGTACGCAAACGGTTGGGTTATGCGGAGGTGAAACCGTGAAGGCAAGGGGCAAATAAGCAATAGGCAAAGGGCAATAAAGCAAAGGACAACCGGTAAAAGGCAAAAGGCACACGGCAAGAACAATAAGCCCTGCCTTCTACCTACGTTTTACCCAGAAAGGGGAGCCGAAGTTTTGTTTTTGCCAATTGCAAGTTTGCCGGTTGCCAATTGCCCTTTGCCTTTTTTAAAAAATTGCCTCAAATCCCTACCTTTGCGGTGGCAAACAAATTGGGTGGACGAGCATGGCATTGACCACGGCAGTAACATTGGTTATTAATGAGTGTTTCACCAAAACTAGTTAAGGCCAAATCTTGTACAAAGTTTTCCTTGGCATTGTCAATTTGCCCTTTGCTATTTTTTGCCCTTCTATTTATGTCCCGCATCCTGGCCATTGATTTTGGATTGAAGCGCACGGGGATCGCCGTCACCGATCCGTTGCGGATTATTGCCACCGGCCTGACGACGGTGCCAACGGCCGAAGTACTGGATTTTTTGAAAACCTATTGTGCTGGGGAAGAGGTGGAGCGTTTTGTGGTGGGTCTGCCACTGCACCCCGATGGAAACCCTGCGCAGATTGCACCACAGGCCGATGCTTTTGTGGAGCGGCTGCGCAAATTGTTCCCGGACAAGGAGGTGATGCGACAGGATGAGCGGTACACGTCGGTGCAGGCCAAGCAGATCATTTTGCAAAGCGGGGCCAAAAAGCAAAAACGCCGCGATAAGAATTTGGTGGACAAGGTAGCGGCGGCATTGATTTTGGAGCAGTATATGGAGGAGAATTATTGGTAAGCAAGGCGTGTTTCTTTCTTCTTAGCTTTGAGCTTTTACTTTTATAAAACAGATATCTCTACCTTTGGAAAATTTTAGAAGATGTTGAGAAGCATCCACTTAGAAAATTTTTTCTCTTTTCGAGACGAAAAAATCCAGATCAATGCTGACAGCAATTTGCTGGTTGGGATAAATGGTAGCGGCAAGTCCAACCTGCTGAAAGCCGTGCAACTACTCTCAGAGAGCATGAGCGAAGAAATAGGATTTCGGCGCGTGTTTTCTCGTTGGGGCGGGTTTGACCGCGTAGTAAATTTTTCAGGAAAACCAGCAGACTACATCAGATTAACCTATGAATTCGATGCACAGGCATTGCGCAAATTCGACCCCAAAGGCTTTCTCTTTCATAGTAATCCTTTTTACAAAATTGAAATCCATAGGATAGGAAATAGTGCTTATTTCCTCTCGGAGCGAGTGTATAATAAAGGCCAGACCGGACGCAAACCGTTCATTTACCTGCAAATGGAGAATGGCCGGGGCGTTATTTCAGAACGTGCAGAGAATGGTCCCATCCAGTTAAAAAATTGGGAAGAATTCGCACAACAGTCGGAATACACCGACCCTGATACCGCTTTTAAAGGCAATGAGTTGGTACTCAAGCAAGCGGCGAATGACGCCAAGCGTTTTTTCCCACTCTATTCTTTAAAGAAGGCCATTGAAAAAATAGCTGTTTATAGTTATTTTGATACGACAGATACCAGCGTTTTGCGACAAATGGGCGAGTACCAGCCTGAAACACAACTTCGGACAGATGGTAGCAACCTGTCGCAAATGTTCCAGCGCTTACGTGTGAATAGCCCTTTGGTATTTGACCAAACACTCACTTGGCTAAAAAAAATTAATCCCTTTTTTAAAGATATTCGTTTCGACCAGTTAGGCCCACGCTTTGGCTTAGTACTAACGGAAGAAAAACCTTCCCGATCCGTCACTTTGGACGGTATATCTGACGGTACGCTGCGCTTTTTGATAATGCTCTCCATCCTGCTCAACCCCGAAAGGGGTAAGCTCATTTGTTTTGATGAACCAGAAATTGGACTCCACCCTGATATGGTCAGCGTGCTCTCTTCGGTCATCAATCAGGCAAATAGGGAGGGTACTCAAATCATTATTGCGACGCACTCTCCTATGTTGTTGAATATGTTTGAATTGGAACAGGTAGGCATTGTCGAAAAGAATGACCATAATGCTTCTGTGGTATCATTCAAATCGGAGGAAGAATTTGCCGAATGGGTAGGCGAGTTCTTGCCCGGCAAACTGTGGTTGCAGGGCTTACTGGGGGGCAGGAGATAGCACATGATAAAAGGAATAATCTTTACTGAGGGCCGTGGCGTCTTTTCGCCCTCCCAACCAGAGCGCGCATTTGCAGGAGTTGCAGACGGGCAAAATATCATTCTTCAAAACGCCTTCTCTCAACTTTTTCAACAAGTCATCCCTGATCTGAAAATGGTTTTTATTTTTGATATGAGGGGAGGTTGGCGCAACGCGTTGTACGATTTTGACCGGGCTATTGCCGAAGAGGATGAAAAAATCCTTTGTTTGCTGATTGATTACGCTGACGTACTTGGCAATAACTACTTGGCCAAAAGAGAACATCTTAGCCAAATACTTAGCGAAAAAGAAGGGCTGCCTGGTGAGTTCTATCAATATTTTGACGACATATTCTTCATGGTGCAAAAAATGGAGGCCTGGATTCTTTCCCAGCCTACAGTCATCGAACAGTGTTTCGGACCCTTGCTGCCACCAAACAAACGGGAGCGATTCGAAGCTAAAAAAACAAGGAGGCTTTTACATCCTGCATCTACGATTCCTAATCCCGACACTGTGCTCAACGAACTCCTCGGTTACTTTGAAAAACCCGACCGTCAGGGTATTCCCCATACTTTAAAATACGAAAAAGGCGGAAAGGTGAGGCTTGCTTATGAAATGCTTACAAAATTGGACTTGCTTGCGTTGATGGCCGAATTCGAAGATGTTCACGCTCTTGTGGAAAGGCTCAAATCTGTTTAATACTTGTCTAAATCAGAGACATTTACGAATTGTTACTTCTCTATGATCTTACCAATTTACGCCTACGGACAGCCAGTGCTGAAGAAAGTAGCCAGCGACGTACCCCCTGAATACCCGGGCCTGAGCGAACTAATCGCCAATATGTGGGAGACCATGTACGTCGCCGATGGCGTGGGCTTGGCCGCGCCGCAGATTGGCCAGCCGATTCGCCTTTTCGTCATCGATACCCTGGAAGTGGACCGCAAGGACGAGAAGCGGGTATCCACCGATGAGGGCTTCAAGCGGGTATTCATCAATGCCCGCATCTTGGAAGAGAGCGGCCAGCCGTGGGCGTACGAAGAGGGCTGCCTCAGCATCCCCCGCATCCGGGGCGATGTGGAGCGGCCCGACACCATTTTTGTTCACTGGCTAGACGAGGATTTCAATCCGCATGAAGCAACGTTTACTGGCATCAATGCGCGGGTTATCCAGCATGAATATGACCACATTCAGGGTGTATTATTTACCGAGCGGCTGAAGCCTTTAAAAAAACGCCTGATCCAGCGCAAGTTGGAAGAAATCCGTGGCGGCAAGGTCAGCACAGACTACAAAATGCGGTTTTTCAACGGACGAATAGGGTAGGGGATCGAACGATTTCATCGCGCCGATTAGGCCCTGTTCATTGCCAAACAAAATTTCACGGATTACACAAGAATAAGTCCCTTGCGGGAATCCCATGCCGCCGTGTGCTGTTAAAGCACGCGACGGCTTTTTTTGTTTGGTAGGTGGCCATGTTATGTACCGTTCATGGAATTTTGTTTGCTGTTCGTCGATAAACAAAATAAACATTGGAAACGATTGATGCAAAAAATGTTTCCAGTGCGTATATTTGCTCCATGTTTACCGAACAACAAGAAAAATGGCTGCGCCGGACGGAAGACCTCTTTATGCGCTACGGCATCAAGAGCCTGACTATGGACGATGTAGCGCGGGAGTTGGGCATTTCCAAAAAAACCCTTTATCAGTTTGTGGAAAGCAAGGACGATCTGGTAATCAAGGTCATTGAGCGGCATCTGGTGGAAGAGAAGGGACGCGATTGCATGAACCAAGACGAAGCTGAAAATGCGTTGCACGAAATATTCTTGGTCATCCAGCAAAGCAGCCACGATTTCCAGCGTATGAAGTCCAATCTCATCTTTGAATTACAGCGTTTTCACCGGGCGGCTTGGGAAAAAATTCAGGAATACCAGCAAAAGCATCTTTTCCAAGTCGTACTCGACAATCTGCATCGGGGCATCCGGGAAGGATTGTACCGGGACAACTTTAATCCTGATATCGTGGCGCGGCTGCACAACGCCAGTGTTTTTCTCCTCTTTGACGAGACGCATTTCCCATCTGCCAAATACTCGCGGGAAGAAATCCTGCGCGAGTACCTGTTGCACTACTTATATGGCATCGTGTCCGACCAGGGCCGTGAACTTCTTCATGCAAAACTAACTTGATATGCATCTTCATTTCTGCCTTAAGTCTCTGTTCGTCCCCGTATTGCTCCTTACATTTGGCCAGGCTCGCAGCCAAACGCCCACCTCGCTGAGCCTTTCGGATGGCATTAGCTACGCCCTCGAAAACCACCCGAACATCAAGATCGCCCGACTCCAAGTGGCCGATGCCGAGTGGCGCATCAAAGAAAACAAAGCCACGGGGCTGCCCCAATTGTCGGCCAGCGCATCCTATTCCGCGTTTCTACAGCGTGGCGGTCTGCCATCCAGCGCGCTCGCCTTTGGCCCCAGCGGCCCGATTGACCTCAGCGCATTTAATATGGAACAACAGAACAACTTGGCTGGGCTGTTCGCCTCCGACCCCAATTCGAAGATCTATTTTTCCCCTGTACACAGCGTGTCCGGCAATGTGCAGCTCAACCAGCTGGTTTTCAACAACAGCTACCTGTTGGCCTTGAAGGCGGCACGCTTCTACCGCCAATACGTTGGCGAGCAATTGGCCGTGGCCACCCAGGCCGTGCGCAACCAAGTGGTGGATGCCTATCTGCCCGCGCTGCTGCTCTCCGAAAGTATGGCCACGCTGGATAAAAACATCGGCAACCTCGACAAACTGTTTTCCGACACCAAGGCCATCAATAAGGCTGGTTTCGCGGAGCAACTGGACGTGGACCGCATCGACCTGTCGCTCTCTACCCTGCGCAGTGAACGCACCAACCTCCAACGTCAGCGTGAGATCGTGGTGAACGCCCTCAAACTGACGATGGGCATGTCTGTGACTAAAGAAATCGTACTGACCGACGACGTGCAAAAACTCATGGCCGAGTACGCCACTGCCGATATGACCGCGCAAGTGAACTACATGAACCGCTCAGAGTACCTGCAACTGTTGCGGGGCCGTGAGCTAAGTGTGCTGCAAGCGGACTTGTACCGCAAGCCCTGGCTACCCAGCGTGTCCGCTTTCCTCCAGTATCAACCGGGCTATCAAGGTGGCTTTGGCGCGAAAGACTCTGAAAATTTCAAAAACTGGTATTTCATTCCCTCTGCCCTGGCTGGGGTATCCATCAACATCCCAATTTATGACGGCGGCGGCACCAAGGCAAAAAGAGAGCGCGCCATCATCGCTGTGCAAACCATTGATGCACAGAAGCAAATGCTTGAAAATGCCATCACGCTCGAAGTTGAAAATGCCCGTAAGCAATACGCCAACGCCGCCGAGCGCATGACCAGCCAGCAGAGAAACCTCGAATTGGCGCAACGTATTTACGATAACACGCAGACGAAATATAAAGCTGGGGTGGGTAGCAGCTTTGAGGTGACCCAGGCCGAACAACAACTCTACACTGCCCAACAAAACCTGATGCAAGCGCAGTATGATCAGCTGGCAGCAAAGACGGCGGTGCAGAAAGCGTTGGGAATACGGTAAAATAAAGGATAATTAGCAAAAAGCAAAATAAGGTAAGTATACCAGCAAAATGAGTGGCTAATTGCCTTTTTGCCCCTTGCTTATTTGCCAATTTTTTCAATCGACAAATCAACATCCAATAATGAAACATAAGACTTTCTTCTCATTTTTTACCCTCTCGTTGTTCGTCGCACTACTGGCTGCCTCCTGTGGTGGACCGACTGACAAAAACGCCGAACTGGCGTCGTTGAAAGACGAAAAAGCCGCCCTCGAATCCAAAATTGCCGCCCTGGAAAAGGAGGTCGGCAGCCCCGTAGCAGCCACGCAGCGCACCAAGACAGTTGCTTTGACTGAAATAAGCACCGCGCCCTTCCGACACTATATTGATCTACAGGGCAAGGTGGACGCCAAAGACAATGTGCCGGTAACGTCCAAAATGCCCGGTGTGTTGACCCGCGTGCTGGTAAAGAATGGCGACAATGTGCGCCAGGGCCAGTTGCTCGCCCAATTGGACAATAACATCATGGAAAAAGGACTCGCCGAGCTGGAACTTCAGTTGCGCACCGCTGAAGACGTGTACAACCGCCAAAAGGGCCTCTGGGACCAAAAAATCGGCACCGAGATACAATACATCCAGGCCAAGAGCCAGAAGGAAGCGGCTGAGCAGCGTATTGCTACTACCCGCGAACAGATGAGCCAAAGCCGTATCTACGCCCCCATCGGTGGCACGGTGGACGTGGTAATCCTGAAAGTCGGCCAAGCCATCTCGCCGGGAGTGCCGCTATGCAACATCCTGAATCTCAGCAAATTGAAGGTGCAGGGAGAAGTGACCGAGGCCTACGCCAGCAAGGTGCGGCAAGGCGACCAAGTGGTAGTCTCTTTTCCGGACCTGAATAAGGAAATCACCACCCGCGTGAGCTACGTGAGCAAGACCATCAATCCGATGACGCGCACCTTCTCGGTGGAGTGTACATTGCCCGCCAACAGCGAGTACCGCGCCAACATGGTGGCTATCATGAAAATCGTGGACTACCAAAGCCCGAACGCTGTGTCGGTGCCGGTGAATCTGGTGCAGACCGCCGAGGACGGCGAGTTTGTACTGGTGGCCGAGAAGACCGGCGACAAGACTGCAACGGCCAAAAAAGTGCCGGTAAAAACAGGCAGTAACTACAACGGCAACGTGGAGATCAAGAGCGGCTTGAAAGCGGGGGACTGGGTGATTTCGATCGGTTATCAGGAGGTGAATAGTGGCGAGAAGGTGGCTTTCTAAATTTCAACCATGCACCTCGCCCAGCTCAACATCGCCAGAATGCTCGCCCCCATGGATTCGCCCATCATGGCCGATTTCGTAGCCAACTTGGAGCGCATCAATGCGCTGGCCGAGGCGCATGCGGGCTTCGTGTGGCGGTTGAAGGACGAAAACAACAATGCCACCTCGCTACGGCCTTTTCCGGATGATATGCTCATCATCAATATGTCGGTATGGGAGTCGCCAGAGCTGTTGAAAACATTTGCCTACCAGACGATCCACGCAGAGATTATGGTGCGGCGGCGCGAGTGGTTCGAGAAGCATACCCAAGCCTTCATGGCCCTGTGGTGGGTGCCGGAAGGCCATGCCCCGACGCTGGAAGAAGCCAAAGAGCGATTGGAGCATTTGCAGGAACATAGCGAAACGCCGTTTGCCTTTACGTTCCGGCGGCTTTTTGCCCCGGAGAATACTGGAGGGACAATAGTGTAATTTATTGAAGATGACCAACTTGTTCGCTCTTCTCAACGGCTCCATCACGGCTACTCTCGGCCTCCTGCACTTCTACTGGATGGCGGGCGGACGTTGGGGTTTCGCGCAAGCCCTGCCCACCAACGCAGAGGGCAAGCGGATGCTGCGTCCCGGTCTGGTGGCCTGTGCGGTGGTGGCGGTGGGCCTGCTCGGTTTTGCGCTGTACTACTTTTCAATAGGGCTGCATTTCCCGC
>JAYUXG010000490.1:0-3361 GCA_043753125.1 Saprospirales bacterium
GATAGCCAGATTTTTGGCCACGGCGGGGTTGTTTTGCAGGTATTTGGTTAGGAATTGTTGCTCGTCGCGGCAATTTGGGCACCAGGTGCCCATAATAGTAAAAATTTTGATTTTTCCGTCAAAGGAAGCCCCCGGAAAAGTAACCGCAGTGCCTTGCGGATTTTTTACCGAGAAAGTAATATTGCCAGCATTCGTTTTCAGCCGGGTAAGCGAGTCGGCGTTGCCAAGTTGGAAGTTGGGGTCGCGCCAGCCTGTCCACAGGGTACGCGAGTGCGTACCGGAGCGGAATTCGCCCTGCAGGCTGTCGCCGCGCATACTGCCGGAAAACAAAAAGGCGTGGGCACCGTCAAAGCAGGATAGCCAGAACTTGCGGCCCTGTACCGTGCCTTCCAGGTAGCGGTAGTCGCCGGTCTCGGTGCGAAAAGTGCCTTCCAGGTGGTTGCCTTGTTGCTGGAACTCCCCAATAGCCTTTTCCGGTTCGGGCTTTTCGATGCCGAACAGGGTCGCCCATTCGCCTGACAACTGGCCAGCGGGCGGTTCATTGAGGGCCGTAAAGCGGTAGTCGCGGCCCGCGTGGGCGTAGAACGGGACGCGGTAGTTGTCGCGGGTAGTGACGACCCATTCGCCCTTCATCACGCCACTGCGGATCTCCGCATGGATGTAGGACGCATATTCCGGGAAATAGATGTTCATGGTGTCGCGGGCCTGCATCCGGTCGCGCCCGTAGCGGATACTATCGCAGCGAATGCGCTCCGAGCCGTTGTGGAACTCGACGTAGAAGCGTTCGTCGTCCACGTATTTCACTTCAAAGTTGAAGGGCAGCTCGCCAGGTTTAAACTGGTCGGTCAGCAAGATCACTGTATCCTTGTCATTGACCGCCATTTGAAACTTTTCTAGCTCCAGCACCCCGCGCCAGATGCCAGGGGGTACCCGCGTGAACGTAGAATTGGCGGTGACGCAACCTGTCAAAACCAAGACTAACATACTGAAAAACAAATACTTGAACATGATAAGCAGGTTTAGGGTCAAAATGGCACGCGTTTTTTGACCAACAAAAGTAGCGTAGCGAACGAAGGCCAGCTTACTTTTGTTCATCCTTCCACAAAATCTCACTTTTATAGCTCATGTTGCATAATTGGTTTAAGGATTTGGTCGAGCGGCATGCCTTCGGCGTGTGCCAGTATTTGGGCGACAAAATGCACGTGGCCCCGGCTGCCGTGCGCAAGTATTTCATCTACACGTCATTCATCGCTATGGGTTCGCCGCTCATCATTTACTTAGTGGTGGCCTTTTGGGTCAATGTTCGCCACTACATCCGGCGCGGGAGCAGCGCAATCTGGGAATAACGGATACTGGCGGTTTCAGCCGCCAGTCTGTGCTTTCAGCGGCTGAACCCACCGGTACGGTATTGGCAAGACCATCCCCACTTGGGCATAAGATTCCCCACCTTCGTCCGGCTTGTTTTTTTCCGTTCTTTGGGCGAACTAAAACACTTCCAACTTATGCAAGGTCCATTTCGCTCACTATTGGCCGGAGTCGCTGCCTGGAAACTCGGCGGCGGCTGCTTCTCCACCATCCTTATTTTCGTCGTCATTTATTGGATGCTGGGTTATTGCGGCCAATAATAGTCGGCTATGAAATAAGCGCGGCCCGCTTCCGAAGTCCGGAAGCGGGCTGCTGATTTTTGGGAAATATAGTCGCTCAGTGGCGCAAGGAAAGGCTGACTTACGCATAAAACCCAGATTATCAAATAAATTCTTGACAATTGGTTCCTCATTCCTCTACCGAAATACGCCAATGCCCCCATTATTCCGAGCCACCAAAAAATAATTCTTGTCCCCCACCTGCATCGTCTTAATATCCCGCACCTCCCCCTCTAACCGAAACCCACTCTGGCAAGAGCGGACCGCCCTAAAGCCCCCCTTTCCGTCTCCCTTCAAAAACAAACCATAGTCCGCATCCTGAAAGCCAAACTCCGGCTTGCTGCCCAAAAAATTGCCTCCCGTTAAAGCATCCTGCTTCCCATCCCCATCAAAATCGCCCACGGTGATGCCGTAGATGGGCGCAAACTGCGCTTCGCTGGGCAGGGCCGTCAAGGCAAACTGGCCGTTGCCAAGATTGAGCAGTACGCCACTAGCCAGTGTCGCGGCTTGTAATTCGATGGTGCCTTCCATTTGTTGGGGCGTAAAAATATCCTGCATCCCCTGCCCAACGTAGTTGCGGAAGTGCAGGTATTTCTTTTTCAGGATCGGCATATTGCCAACCAGATCGCCGCGCAGCGAAAAAGGCAGTAGCACCCCGCCGTTGTAGCGGTTGAGCAATGACTCCGAAGTGCCGTTTTTATCAAAATCGTTGAAAAACAGACTTAACGGCTCTTGCACCGAGGCATCCAGCCGGGAATTAAGCCCAATATTGCCCACCAGAAAGTCCACTTTGCCGTCGCCATTGAAGTCGCCGGGAGTGATACGTTTCCAGAGGCCAGCGGTTTGCTGTAGCCCTGCCTCGGCGGCGCGGAGTCGGCCTTTGTCGTTGACAAATACCCGGATCGGCATCCATTCACCCACCACAATCAGGTCGGGGTCTTGGTCGCCATCCACGTCGGCCCAAGTCGCGTCGGTAGGCAGGCCCAGGTTTTGGAGGACCTCTGTTTGTTGCATGGTGAAATAGCCTTTGCCGTCGTTAAGGAGCAGAAAACCGCCCACTGGCTGCCCTACCTTGCCCGGCAGCAGCCTCATGCCCACGAACAAATCCAGGTCGCCGTCGCCATCCAAATCCGCCGGACGGACGCAGGCACTGGCAAAAGGCTTTTGGCCTGGCACGGCATCTATTTGGCGGGTGAAGCGGCCCCGGCCATCGTTGAAGTACAATCGGTCGGCGAGGGCCTTACTGAGCGGCTCGGCCTCATTGCTGCCGGAGGCAACGTACATATCCAGGTCGCCGTCGCCATCCGCATCGAAAAGGGTGGCATCCACATCCTCACAAATGGCATCGGCTTCCAAAGCCGGTTGCCGGGTGGGCTGGAAATGCCCATCCGCCGTTTGCAGGAAGATTGCCCCCGCTTGCCCGCTTGCCCCGCCCACGAAAAAATCCTCGCGGCCATCGCCATTCACATCGCCGGTCGCCAGGCGTGGGCCTTCCGTAGAGTACAGGAAAAACAACAGCCGGTCGCGATCCCAGTCATAAAAGGTACTTTCCCGGTGCTGCCAGGGGATGCGCACGGTGGCCGTTATATCCTGAAAAAGCGGTTTGGCAGGCGGGCGCAGAAAGGACAGGTTAGGTGGGCCTGCATTGGCCTCGCTTTGCCTAAGTTTCAACGTTTGGTTGGTCGCCACCTGGGTGAGCAGGGTAGTGTGCTTGCTCC
>JAYUXG010000491.1:0-3359 GCA_043753125.1 Saprospirales bacterium
ATTGATTATCAATGTTTTATATAAAATTTTATATGCAAAAACGGTATTTTTTTTCATAAAGCATTGATAGTCAAATGTTTGGTTTTGCAACCAGTTCAACATCAACAGGGCCTTCTCTGCCTGTTCAGGCGTAGGCTCGTAAATGTAGCGTTTTTGCTGATCCAGATAATCCTTCAACCCGTACAGCCACCCCTCGTTGTCGGAGCCGCTGATCTCATGGATGAGCCATAGTTTGAGGTCCTGCAAAGAATCGTGCATGGTAGTTGGCAAATTTTTATCTGACAAAAATAGGGGTTTTGGATTAAATTTCCACTTTTAGAAACTTGTCCACTTTCCGGAAAGCAACAAAAAAGCCCGACCGCCACCCGACCCGCAAAGCGAGCCGACGACGGTCGGGCAGGACAAAAAAACCAGCGACCAAATCTACCTTATCGTATAATGCTCATGAAAAATCCCCTCAAAAAACAACCACTCCGGCATCTGTAAGTCTTCCGTGACTCCATTGGTGGAAGTGCGGTGAAACTTTACTTTGAACTGCCCCTTTACCACTTGCTCCACAGAGTCTAAATAGGTGATATTGAAGTAACCCTTTTCTTTGTCACGTACTTCGTAAGTGTAACCCCACAAGTCTTCGGCAAATATCTGCGAAAAACTTGGGTGGGCGGCTATCCCATATTCTTGTCTGGTGGTTAGTGAATAGTCACCTTGGCGCAATGGCAAAAAAGAAAAATACAAACTATTATATAATTGTCCAACTTCCGGATTATCTTTCACTTGTGCAAATGTAGCAAAAAACAATTGATTAGAGCTGCGTTGAAAGAGATCGGGCGGTGAATCAAACACTTCCCCGTTCAGATAGACAATGGATTCGCCCAAGTTAACCTTCGTCGGCAGATGCACCACTGGTTCCGTTGGCTCTACGGACATTTTGGGGTCTTTCTGGCAGCACAAAAGTAGCCAGGAAAATGCCCCCATAACCGCTACTAAAAAGAACATCTTGCTCATAGCTTTACGATTTTGCAGGTGGAAGTGTGGTGGTTGCCAGTTACCTGCAAAAAGTAATGGCCAGCGGGTAAATCGCTGGTCTGCATGGTGACCATCTTTTCAGCAGGGTCTATAAAAAGAGTCCTGATTTGCTTTCCATCCGCATTGAATAGCACGGCGCGGAAATCACCCAAGGCAGGTTGGATAACCAAAATGTCGTCAATTGGGTTTGGAAAAACCCGTGTAGTGTTTGTAATAGTGATGGATTCACGGTCACTATCTTCCCCTTGCAAGCAGTTGATTAGGCTGACTGACATCACATCCGTACCCGTTTTGTTGGCGTAGTCGGTAATCGTCACCCGCAAGAAAAATGGATTGGGCAGGCCAGCAGTAGATAAAGGCAAATATGATTGGGAACCCACGGTGGTCCAGCCTGACATGCCATTGGCACTCACTTCCCATAGATAGGTGTAAGGCGGAACTCCATCGAAGGTGTTAAGGCTGGCGGTGTAATAACCAAAGCCACCCGTTGCCGTGCAGGTTATGGTGGTCGGGCCATCAATATCCACATTAGTCAGCTGGGTGGGGACGGAGGGTTTGGGCCGAAAACAGGACACTTTTGGGGCACGGGCGCGGAGAATGGCTGCATTGTTATTAGAGCCATCGCCAGTGGCCATGCCCATGAATGGGGCGGAAGGGCTTGAAAAGCGCGGTATCCTGGTTCTAGCACCTGTATCGGCACAAGTCAACTGCCGCATAATGGTAGCAGAAGCAGTACCTACCGGAAAGCCATGATTAACAGTAGCATTAGTACATTGATTGACAGGGCAATCGGTACACCGCTGGTGCCTTGCCCCCATTATGTGTCCGACCTCATGCACAGAGGTGAGCACGGGTGCGCCAATATCCACTATGGAGTAAGCGTCTGCATTTACGGCACTTTGGAAAGAGATGCCCAGCGTTATAACCCCAGTTAAAGCATTAAAGTACGAAGAAGGAGCAACCAGTAACATTACGATGTCGGCACGGTGGACGTTGCGCAGGTCTTGGGCCGTTGCATTGTTCCTCAGCAAATTCACATCAAAAACAGGGTCATTACTTTCGCTAAAAGCCAGCGGCAGCACCCCCACCGATTGGAAGCTTAATTGCGTAGGGCTGATGCCGCTGGCAGTACAGGCCATATTGAGGGTAGCAATCGTAGCGGCGGCACCAGCCTCGGCGTTGAAGCCGGAAGTGCTGGCCGCCGGGGACACCAAAAATAAGATGCGAACCAAGTTGCTTTCGCAACCACTTCGGTCACTGACAGTCTCTTCGATATCCTCATTGGGATTCTCGCCCGTGGCACAGCCATCTCCCAAAGCTTTTGAAGTGTAGCGCAGGTACACGGCCTTATCGGTACCGAGGCCAACGATCTCATAGGTTTGGTTGGCGGGGGCCAGATATGCACTACCATAGTAGCCCTGCGTAGTTTTGCCCACAGTGATATTGCTGCCATTGGCATTGTAGCCGCTCCAATAGTAGGTGCCTTGGGGTGTGGAAGATACATGGTCGGCGGTGAAGGTGGTGGGCGACGAGGCACCGGGCAGTTGCACAGTCAGGGTGTTGCCGCTCAAGTAGTTTTGGATGGCATTCACCTTGACCAACCAATTGGCTTCGTACCGGCTCCCCTGCTTGATCTTGTTGTAGCGGCTGGTCTGGTCGCTACTCAAAGTGGCCGTGTTGGAGAGGGTTTCCAGGAAAGGTCCGCCCAGGGTTTGGGCAACGGCATGGCTGGTACTGGCCAGAAAGGCCAAGACCAGTACCCTCAGAGAGAGAGAGAGAATCTTCATGTAAAGAATAATTTTTAAGGTGATTTTGGCCCATTTGTACGCATTGACCAAAGCGTCCTACTTCTTTTTTAGGTGGTTTCGGTCGTCCCACCTTTCGTTGCTGCAAAGATGAGAACAACGGCTATGGGGAAAAAGGACAAAAAGTTGCATTTCGATACCAGCAGATTGAAGAAAAGGGAACTAGATTTTATTTTTTGCTATATCTATGTACTTCATATTTTATTATTTGAACGCAATTCTCCCCATTTTTGCTGTTCCATCCTCTTTTTTTGGTACAGAGAGGCTTTTTGCCCTTTTTGTGCGGTACGACTACTATTGGATGACAGATTTTTTGTCCAAAGCGTTGGGCTTGCCACTTTTCGAAAATGTAGTTGTTGGCAACTGGCCGTTTAAACTTTTGTAAAGTAAAAGAATTTCCAAAAAGATGTCCATTTTACTTTATAGTAACTATAGCACCCCTACGTGATTTGGAGAAATAGTTTATCTTTGCAAAAAAAAGACATATGCACCAAGCTTTAGATGATTTTATCAAACAATGTGGCAATT
>JAYUXG010000492.1:0-3358 GCA_043753125.1 Saprospirales bacterium
CCTGCCCCACCCGATGCCGGGGAAATCGCCCACCTCCAGGCTGCTGGCGGCACCTTTAATGCCTACCCGGATGGCTCCTGGCAAGTGAAACAGGGTCCATGGCAAGGCAAGTTCGAGCCTGGCACCCACAAAATCACCCGCTCTCAGTTCGACGGAGACTACCCGCTGCGCTCCGAAACCACGGAATATACCTACAACAACGATGGTGCCCTCGTACCCTCCATGGAGACAATCGAGGTACCCGTCACCCGACCTTCGGGTATCTGTATGCAACAGGTCACCATCCGCCGATATGGAGACTACACTATCGCGTAGAAACCCAGAAGCCGGGAGCGGAATAGCCCATACGGTGCAGGCCTGGCCGGGCTGCAACTGATACCCAATCCTGCCACCGATGCCATTACTGTACAGTTGGGCAGCGGCCTGGAAAAAGGTGGGTCGCTGCAAGTCTGCAACCTCTCCGGTACCACGTTGCTCGAAGCGGCCCTCGAACCCGGCGAACAGACTCACCGCATCGACCTTACGGACTACCCACCGGGTCTGTACTTCGTCCGGCTGCGGACGGAAGACGGCTACGCGACCCTGAAGTTCGTCAAACAGTAAATCTTTTCCTTCACTCATCATTCCTTCTGGCTATGAAACAGATTTTTCTCCTCTGCCTGATACTGCTGGCGGCCCTCGGCCCGGCAACTGCCCAAAAAACCGGCGACAAGTGTAGCGGCGTTCCCTACGTGTCTCCTCCCCTGAACCCCAACCCGACGAATGTGCCGCTTACCCCTGACTCGCCGCCACCGCCCGAAACCACGCCACCCATAGAAGGCTATCGAGGTATTTATTGGGTGCATGGGCTGGGGGGCGACACGGGTTCCTGGGGGCAGGCAGCTGATGCCACAGATGGCACCTACCAAGGCATCTTTGGCCCTGTGGCTGGTTTCCCTATCCGCAAGGCCAAATGTGTCCTACTGTCCTACCAGGAAACAGTTAGCTTGGCCAATGCTGCCGGTGCTTTGCTAACGGGGATTAATAATGCCGAAGGCCAAGTGGACGATGTGGTGGACGATTTTTCCAATAACTTCATCATCGCCCATAGCCAGGGGGGCTTTGTTTCGCGGGCGGTGGAAAAGCTCCTGGACGATACATTAAGGAAGCGCCAACACTACGGTGTCGTGACCTTTGGCTCGCCGCACAAGGGGGCCAAAATCATCAATAGCCGGAATGAGGGGCGTATCATGGAATGGCTGTCCGATGGTTGTGCTTATATGATAGATGCTAAAGTCAAAGACTTCCTCCAACATAAGCCCATCCTGGCGTTTTTTATTGATACCGATCCCATAACGACCCAGATTGAAAATACTTGCAACTTCGTCAGCAACTTTGGGCTGCCCTTTGCGCTGGATGGCCTGTTTACCGCAGTTTCTAACAGCTATGCTATCGACTCTCCGGCTGTCACTATCCTGAATGCCCACAACAACCCGCACACTAGAAAGGTAGCTTTCTACGGAGTAGAACATAATGGCAAGACGGATGGTCTTGATGCTGACTTTGACCCTACCGACGATCAGTACGTTGCCAAACAGGCGGTGTGGCGACTGGCCAGTTCTAAGAGAGCCAATGTCAGTTCGTTGCCTCCCTTTGGTGCTGATGGTGATCAGGATATGGTGGACAAGGCCAACCAGATCACGATGGAACTGTACGGGAAATATCAAGAGGCCAGGCAAGATGCATTCAATGTGCCCTGCATTTTTTTCGGTATTTTCGATTGTATTGGTGCCCATCTCGATGCCGCCGAGGCGTACCATCGTGCCTACCAATGGTTTAATGGGGCCGACTACGTCTGGAAATTCCTAATTGGCCACCGCAGCTATGGCGTGGACCCCAACGGCACTGGCTACTGCAATGGCGGCCCCTCCCACCTGGACTCTTATACCATGACGCAGACCCAATGTGGCATAGCGCAGGGTACTTGGTACCCCAACACCGCGCTAATAATAAAACCCTCCGATGGCGTGGTGCTGGCGGAATCGGCCAAGACTTGGCCGGGAGTAAACGCTGTGGGTGAACCCATGAAAGGCTCTAATCACTTCCAGATGCGGAATGATCCGCAGTTGAAGCTTAGACTGAAGGAGCTTTATAATGGCGACGTTGATGACTGGTTCCGTTTAGAAGAACAGTAAAAAATTCTAACCGACAGGCAGGTCAAATGCACCTGCCTGTCATTAATTTAAGACATTATGCGTACTATCCTCTTTCTATTATTCTTAGCCTTGGCATGCTGCCGAAAAGAACCTTTAAAGCCCATTGAGCTTACTACTACGCCCGAACCGAAGTTGAAAATCGTTTGGCGGGTACCCGCTGTGCCTGATACGACTGAATATCCAAGCAACCCCTATGCTTTGTGCAATGGAAATATAGCATTTGGTACTGACTTTTATAGCCCATCCGCATTTTTACAAATGCGATCTGCAATGGATGGCCGTCTGCAATGGAAATTCGCTCCTACTTTCTCTAGCACAGATGGCTTTTCGCATGGAAAAATTTTTTCAGTAGGCTCCAAAGTAATGCTAAGTGATTGGCATGAAGCCTACTGTATTGACGGAGAAGAAGGCTATCTGCAATGGGGAACTAACTTCAGACCGCAAAAAGCAGACCCATCTGCTGCGGTCATCAACGATCAGTTCTATAAGCTGATTTACTGGGGTAGTCCGCCCAAAATTCATACCTACACCCTTCTGCGTACTCATTACTTATCCGGCCAGTGGGATACCCTGCTCACTATCCACGCCAAGGATAGCTTTTTCCTGAATATTAAACCGCCCACCCTCTGGGTCAATCCCCAAGGCGATTCGGTGCTCATCATCCGCGACAACAACCTGCGCGACAACCAGGCGACCCCTTACGAAGGCCGCTATAGCTTGGTCAACCTCTATGCCTGGAATATGCGCACCCGCCAGTTCGATTGGATGCGCGAAGACTTTGAGGATGAATCGAATGTCTACACTGGCCAGCCCGTCATCGAGGGCAACCGCCTTTACCTGACTTTGCGCCGCTCCATTTGTTGCGTGGACCTGCTCACGGGTAGCACTCTTTGGAAACGTCCAACAGAGGAGTTTAACCAGAGTTCCGGTCTGGCACTCCATGATAATTTACTCCTTGCCAGCGGCAACGACCACGGGATGTGGGGTATAAACAAAAACACCGGGCAGACCATCTGGTATAACGAAAAGGTGTATGGTGCCATCAAAAATCTCACTTGTTTCGATGGCATCGCTTATGGCACTTCCACGGGCAGCGGCAACCTATATGCCGTCAATGCCGCCACTGGCAAAATCATCTGGGCGGAGCAAAGCCCCAACGCCAA
>JAYUXG010000493.1:0-8202 GCA_043753125.1 Saprospirales bacterium
CAATCTCAAAGCCCGTGAAAGTGCCGAAAGGGAATACGAGAAAGTGAAGGAGCAGTTGCAGGAATGGAGGTTTAAACCCAACAAAACTCCTGAGGACAAAAATTTCATAAAAAACTTCGGAAAACACTCGAAAGACTGCGCCAAAAGAAAGATTTTAGCGGTGAAAATCATTCACAGAAGCCTAAAGGATTTTGATCATGCCCACGTATACCTGTATTACTGATTTCCGTAGGGGTACTTACGTTTGCCAAAAAGATGCAGACGATCTGCGGACAGCGTGTTACCTTTGGAAGGATGATGTCGCTTCGGGTGGATATATTCCAAACTTGGACGCTGAAGCTTTCTCCAATGCCTTTGAATCTTATATTAACGAGCTTCCCCCTGTTGCCTTGGATACGGTGAAGAATGTTTGGTCGTTTGACCTTTTGCTTGTAAAATATATGCTTTCTTTGCATATCATTCAGACCGACACTTCACCTGTACGGGTAGAAGCATTGCTATCTACACATATATAGCGTGATTTGCTCAAGGAAGGTAAAGCGATGGGCGCAATGCAATTAAGTAAGATACAAATTTCGGCAGTTTTGGCCGATTTGGCAAGCCAACAGAATGGTTTCAATGAAACTTTACGCCTGTCATTCGAGGCGATCATGAAGCCCGAACGATGGACTGGTACGAGCAGAATGCCCTCGCAGTAATGTTTAAGAAAACACGCATATAACGGACTAAGCCATTACATACGTCTTTCCCTAAAATTAGGCGGAGGAAGAGAGATTCGAACTCCCGGTGCCTTTCAGCACGACGGTTTTCAAGACCGCTCCATTAAACCACTCTGGCATTCCTCCGTATCGTGGCGACCGCAAAATTATAGGTTCCCAGCCATTCCACCAACCTATATTTTTGCCCAGCGTCGCTGGAATATCGTCAGTCAGTCGGTTGGCATCCGCAGGGTAGCGGGCACTTCGTCCTTCAACTCTACGGCGTTGTAGAAAGTTTCCAGATAGGCGATCATGTCGGCGGCGACCACCTTGTTGATGTACTTGGAGCGACATATCTCGTAAAAGTCCTTTTTAGAGGCCCGCAACAGTTGCACCGCCCGCTTCAGGGCCTCGGGCGCGATGCCATTGGCCATCAGGAAACGGTCGCGCACGGTACGCAGGCCACTTTCGGAGGAAGGGCTGGCGTAGGGCGCACTGACCAGGCCGGAAAAGTCAAAATCGTAGGGGATCACGCAGACCTTTTCCGATTCTCTACTCTGGACAAGGCGCACATTGCGCATCATCGAAATGTCCCAGTCGGTATTGCCAATCATGTACTCAAACATAGCGACCAAGCCGGCCTGGTCCATCAGCATACTATCGGCGGGCAGACCATATTGCTCCACCAGCTTGCCTTTTATACGGGCTACCGTCTCCTCTTCATCCTCGACCAGAATGGCCAGTACCGTCCGCTTGGAGTTCTCGACGTGGGTGTCGCGGAGGTTCAGTTTGATGAGCCGGGCGCGTACGCTGGCCACGCCCAGCCGCTCGAACATCCGGTAAATGAGGTACTCCTTCACGACCAGCTCGTCGCCCTGCGCATTGTCGATGGTCGGCAGCACCAGTTTGATCTCATTGAGGGTATCCAAGCCATCGGCGACCAGCGTTTTTTTCTTGAACTTCAGTTTGAGGGGCGGGATTTCAGAAATCCTGCGTCGGTATTTCCCCCGGGGTTTTACCTCGATCTTGTAGCTCTTCCCATCCTCCATGGTGAGCATGGCCGGAAAATAAAGTTCAGTCTTGCGGTTCTCGACAATGGAGGTAATGTCCATTTCCAAGGTGATCTTGGCCCCTTCCTGCTGGGTAAGGCGCTCGAAAATGGTGTTCACGCCTGCGGTGGCCTGGCCGAAAGCGGACCAGGGAGATTGAAAGAAAAAGAAGACAAGAACTGGGTATATGGCGTATAATTTTAGTCTGAACATAGTGACAGAATTTAATTCTGGAATTTGAAAATGGTTATCAGGATTAACCTCAACTTATGATGCAAGATACCACTTTACAAAGATACGGGCAATATTATTCTGTTAATGGGATATTAGAAGCCATCATACAGAATTATCGCAAAGTTAACGTATGTCGAGAGTGCTACAGTCCTTTTTCGTCAGATGACCGCCAAACGCCAACCGATCTTGTCTGCCCATTGACAGACGGCTTCCACAGCCAAAGGTTGCAAAATGTCTTGGAAATGTCGGGGGCTGACGGACAACAAAAGTTTTGTTCCTTACTTTTGTGGTGCGAAGCCTAACCCTCGCGTTTTTAAATAATTTCTCTACGATGAAAAAAATTATGTTTATGCTGGCTACCAGCTTGCTCCTTGGCACCTCTGCGATGGTGGGGCAGCAGGTGTCAGGCATCTGTGGCACCACAGTGGCAGACCAGTTGGCCTCGCGCCCACGCTTGCGCGAGAACTTGGCAGCGGTGGAAAATAATCAATATGTGTCCGACCGGGGGGCTATACAGTACGTGCCGATCTTTTTTCACTTGGTCGGCGATGACAACGGCAATGGCCGGGGCAAAGAACGGCTGGTACTCGATCAATTGTGCCGCCTCAACGAGGCCTACGCGCCAATGGATATCCGTTTCTATCTCCGCCCGCACAATGTGCAAGGCTTATTTGATTATTCCATTAATAACGATGGCGTGTACTCTGCACAGACCAACACCCAGCTGATGCAGAACAAACGCCACGCCAACGCCTTGAACGTGTACGTCGTGAACGTGGCTGGCTCCAACAATAACCAGCCGGGTACAACATTGGCGTATTACCATCCCCAACGGGACTGGATAGTTGCCCGAAATGCCTACATCAACGGTACCCCCAACAATGGCACCCTGGCGCATGAAGTGGGCCACTTTTTCAGCCTGAACCACACCTTTTTGGGCTATGAAAACGATTCTTTTGGTCCAGACGACCCTACCTGGCCCATCGCCCCGGTGTTTTCTCCCGAAGGCAGCATCACCACAGAACGGCAAAACGGCTCCAATTGCACCACGGCGGCAGACGAGATCTGCGATACGCCGCCTGACTATAACTTCGGTTTTGAACAAGGCGATTGCAGTTCGTACAACGCTGGTGCCAAGGACCCCTTAGGCACGTTGGTGAACCCGATGGAAAACAACTTTATGAGTTATTTTTCCAGCTGTTCGAACTACGCTTTTACAGATCAACAAGAAGGCGTTATTCTGGCCGACCGCAACTCCGCATCGCGCAACTATTTGGACAACACTTACCAGCCAGTCGTGGAGGAGATCAATACGCCGGTCAACCTACTGGCTGCTCCCTCTAATTTGGATACTATCAATTACTACGATCAGGTGTTGTTCGAGTGGAATTCTGTGGAGGGGGCCACGCACTACTTGTTCGAGATAGACATCACCAGTGCTTTCGCTACCATCAATGCACGGACGTTCATCCTGACTGGAACTTCCAAGTTAATGAACACTCTGTTACCAAACCGGAAATACTTCTGGCGCGTCCGTCCGTTCAATACCTACGTGACTTGCGCCAGTGCCAGACAATTCTCGTTCGTAACGTCTGCCCTCAGTGCCACCACCGACATTGCCGGGCTGTCCGCTTGGCAGGTCTCGCCCAATCCCGTGCAGAGCGGTGCCTCCTTTCGGCTGGTTGTGAATGCCGACAATGGTTTTGAGGCAACCGTGCAGATCTTTGACCCCGCTGGCCGACAAGTGTATAGCCAACAGAGTTTGTCCTTCCAGGCTGGCGAAACGGTGACTGAAGTCCCGGTGGATGGCTTGGGCAACGGCCTTTATTTTGTCGTACTCAATAGTGGCCAGGGACGCGATGTGCGCCGCTTGGTGGTGCTTCGTTGAATAAAAAAATTGGTTTGCATAAATAATGAAGGCCATTCCGACAGGTTCGGGATGGCCTTTTTTGGATGTCATCCCAAACCTTTCCCTGAAAAACCACCTGCTGGAATGATCGCAACATTTTTACTTGCGAATGCCATCCCTCTCACCCTACTTACTCTCTCATCTCTCTCGCTCCTACCCAAAGGGCCAGCCATCCGGCAATAAAAAACAGTCCTCCCAATGGCGTCACCGGGCCGACCAAACGTACCGAAAAGGGCAGCATGGTCTGCGTAGCCAGCAAGTAGAGCGAACCGGAGAAACAGACGATGCCCGCCAAAAAGAGCCAGCCAGCGCGCGCCAGCCATTTGTTTTCCGGCTGACGTGCTAATAGTAGACCAACCAAACCAATGGCCAACGTATGATAGAAATGGTATTGCACGCCGGTCTCGTACGTGTGGAGCGGGATCGCGGCTTCGATCTGCCGCCGCTCAAAAAAACCTTTCAGGCCATGGGCACCAAAGGCACCAATGGTGACGGCAGCGGCACCGAGTAGTGCGGCCAGACGGATGAACTTTTTGGACATTGGAAGGACAGATGGAGGTTGTTGAGAGAAATGTTGAAATTATGAAGGGTTGAGGGTATTGAGAAAGGTTGAAATTGTGGAGGAAAGTAGAAATTGTTACTACTTATTGCCGATTGCTTTTTTGCATATTGCCTTTTTTGGGACAAGTTTCCTGAAAATTATCCTATTTCGCTGCTAAATTTCTGAACCTAATGCTCTTCTCTGCCGTGCGTCGCCGCCAAGTCGGCTGGTTATTGATCACTACGCTTGCCTTACTGTGCCTGTTTTTTTTGCTGCGCAAAGGCCAATCGGGTGCCTACCAAGCCCTGCCGGAACAAATCGCCATCGTGTTGGAATTCAATGGGTTGGCCAAAGGTTTGCAGGTGATTGCCCAAGCACCCAGCCCGGCGTGGAAGCAGTTTTCCAAGACCAGTCTGTTCCATGCCCTGATCCCCGATGTGGCCGCCACCGAGCGGATTTTTCGGCACGATGCGGCCTGGAAAACGGCTTTTACCAACCAGCGGTTGGTCGCCGCCTTCTCTTTGGTCCGCGCCGATAGTCTGCACGCCCTGTTTGTGCTGGAGAATGCCGCCGACTTCGATCTGCCGCAGACGTTGGCGACCTCGCCGGAGGTGAAAAAATTCTTTCCATCGGTTTTTCACGAGCAGCAGAGCTTCACCGTCTATCTGGCCGATGGCAAACGTATGGTGCTGGCGCGGTCTGGCCACCTACTGATTTTTTCCCGGTTTTCTTACTTGGTCGAAGACGCATTGGCGCAGCTGGAAAGCGACAATAGCTGGTGGACTCAGCGCAGGTACGCCCGCCAATTGCCCGCTGATGCCCCGCTGAAAATACAGTTGCAGCCAGTAACGCTGGCCAGCCGCTACAGCCCGGATCTGGCCGATGCCTGGTCCCAGCTCCCGGCCTTGTTGGAGCGCAATGCAACTTGGATAGGCGTGGCCTTGGATGGTACCGAAGTGTCAGCATTGGTGGAAAGCACCGGCTTTCTGAAGCAACTGAATGCTTTCGGACAGCAGGATCGGGGAGCAATTTTTTCTATTTTGCCCACCAACACCGCTTTTTTGGCCTGGCTTGGTTTCAGCCATCGCCGTCCATTTTTCAACAATATTACTTCTGAACAAACCGCTGATTTTGAGAAATTCATACGGCCCTGGGCCGGACGGGAAGCCGCATACGTGATCACCGAACCCTTCTCTCCCGCCATGCAGGACGACCGCTTTATCGTACTGGGCGCACAGGATACGGCCCTGGCCACGGAGCGGCTGCGGGAGTATGCCCGGCAACGCGGCGCGTTGCCACAGACCAGCCGTTACCAAGCGTTCGAGATTTTTCAGTTCCTCAGCCAGTCGGCCTTGCAGCCGCTGTTGGGCGACGATCCGGGTTTTCGCAACCCGGTGGCCGCCTTAGTGGGTAGTTACGTAGTGTTCGCTGGCAACCGTTCGGCCCTGGAGCTGTGGATCGACAAATTCACCGTGAACCAGACGTTGGCCAACGATGCCGGTTTCTTGCAATGGCAACAAAAAGTACCCGCGCGCAGCCATGCCTTACTGTTTGGAAATTCCGCTTACCTAACCGCCTTGCTAAAAAGCCTGTTTTCTCCTGGAGAATTGCCCCTGAGTAGAGAAGACCTAGTCATTGCCGAGCAGGTTGGTTTTTTTGGGTTGGACCTGGCCCCCGGTCCGGGCGGTACGGTGGCCCTGCGGGTAGCCAGCCAATCGCAGGTGGGTGCGGTGCCCACGACGGCTATCTTGTGGAAAACATCGTTGGCGGCGGATGCAGTGACGGCACCGTTCGTCATCCCGGCCCGCAGCGCGGCGGGGGAGACCGCCATTCTGGTGCAGGATGCCGGCAACCAATTGTACCGATTGGATGCAGGCGGGGCCATGCGCTGGCGACGCACCTTGGCCGACCGCATCCTCGGCACAGTGCAAGGCATTGATTTTCAAGGCAATCAGACCAATTGTTATCTCTTCAACACTGCCACCCATCTTTGGCTACTGGACGACGAAGGCCAAGACGTGGAGGGTTTCCCCTTGCAACTGCAGTCGCCAGCCACCAACGGCGTGACTACCATCGATTTTGATCGCAGCGGGAGGTATTACTATTTCGTGGCCTGTGCCAATGGAAATCTATATGGTTACGACCAGTTTGGCCGTCCCCTCGCCGGTTGGAACCCACAAGGTGGGGCGGGGCTGGTGACGCAAGCCCTGCTGCATTCCCAACGCGAAGACAAAGACTATTTGGTGGTGCTTAACCAGAAAGGCAAACTGTCCGTGTACAGCCGGGACGGCACGTTGCGCTTCCCACCCTTGCAGTTGGCAGGCCGTTTTGCGGGGCCACCGCAGGCCGATGCCGTTTCCAAGTCGCCGCGCATCATCGCTATCAATACAGCCGGTAAAGCGGTCGGTTGCAATTTTGCCGGGACCCCGTTTTCCGTGCAGGTCGGCCCAGCCTCGAACAAAGTACCCGTCAAAGGTGCCTTTCTGCCCTTGACCGGCGATGCCCGTTTTGAGTACATAGTGTTGCGGGACAGTGCTTTGCAAGTGGTTGGGTATGAGAACTCTACCTTGCGAACCATTTTTTCTACGCCTTTACCCAGTGGACAAGATACTTTGTTCGAGGTAGCCGGACAGCGGTTGGGTACGCTGCACCGGGGCAAGCGGCAGATATTTTTGTTGGATGGGCGGGGCCAGTTGCACCCCGATTTTCCTTTGGCCGGTACTACGCCTTTTGTGTTGACGGATGTGTTTCGGCAGGCCGGGCAGCAAGTGCTGGTGGTGGGCAATGGAGCGAGCATTTACGCTTACAAGGTGCGGTGATAGAGTGTTGGATTTTGATGCAAGGCACAAAAGAATTCAATCAAACTTAACTTGGTTCGTGCAACCGCCACGATGGCGTGTATGCATCTTGCGTGCTTTTTAAGCCCATTCTATTGAATCCAGCTATGTCGCTCCTGAACGCGATCATTCAAAAGTCGGTGCGTCTGAGCGCACGACATACCGAACGTTCCTTTTCGTTGCCTGCCGAACAACAACAGCAGCAGTTGACGGCCTTACTGCACCAGGCCAAAGCAACTGCCTTTGGCCGCTACCACGGCTTTGGGGACATACTACAGGCCAAGGATGTCTTGCGTGCCTATCTCCATCAAGTGCCCGCTACCGACTACCATGGGTTGTACGATCGCTGGTGGTCGCAATCTCATCTGTCCGATGTGCCAGACGTGTGCTGGCCAGGCACGGTCCCCTATTTTGCGTTGTCGAGTGGCACCAGCCAGGCCAGCACCAAGTACATACCGGTCACCGAGGCCATGCTGCACGGAATGAAGCGTGGCGCGCGGCATCTGTTCAACGATGTAAGCCGCTTGGCACTGCCCGCCAACCACCTGACCAAAAAGATGCTCATGGTCGGCTCGTGTACCCAATTGCGCCAAGAAGGGCAACATTGGACGGGCGACCTATCCGGGATCATTGGGTTGAACCGCCCGCGCTGGATGGAACACTATTACCGCCCTAAAAAAGAAATAACCCGGCTGCCAGAATGGAGCCAACGCATTGAGCGCATCGCGGAAGCGGCGCCTGGTTGGGACATCGGCTCTGCGGTGAGCAACCCCATGTGGATGCAATTGATCTTGGAAAGGGTCATTGAAAAACATGGCCTGCGTCACATCCACGAGCTGTGGCCGCATTTTTCGGTGCTGGTGCATGGAGGTGTGTTTTTTGAACCCTATCGCCCCACCTTTGAGCAGTTGCTGGGCAAGCCGGTGCAGTATAT
>JAYUXG010000494.1:0-8199 GCA_043753125.1 Saprospirales bacterium
TAGGTAGAAAAGCCCGCGTTCCAGCGTGGGAAGGCTCAAGGTAGGTAGGGTCATCGCTGTAGTTCAGTTGCCTGCTATTGGCGCGAAAGGTAGGAAAAACACGGTGCGCTACACCGAACAAATCGGCGTAGCGCACAGATGACCAACTATAGATATTTTTATTTCAAATAACCATCTTCAAAAAACAGCCGATAGCCGTCCAACGTCTTGTTTTTCAATACCCGACGATAGTTCTCCTGCGTGATGGCGAAGTATTCCTTGTTATAAGTTTTCTTATCGGTTTCTCCCAGGAACCCCTTCTTGTCCTTCACTTCCCGGTAAAAGCGCATCACCTGATCCTTGTTGTCGAACTTCCGGATGACGATGATGGGCGAACTGGTGTTGGTGCCGAGGAAAATGTTGGAGATGCGCAGCTGTTCCGTCTTATGGAATTCCCGGTTGTAATCCGAGACTGCACCCTTCACATCGTCCAACCGGAGATCATCGCCAGTGAGGGCCACAATGAAATAGTGCAACTTATCATCCTCCCGCGTGAACGCATCGTCGATCTCCGGCTTTTTGATCGGCTCTATCACTTCGAAGCCCTTACAGCCCAACAAGCGGGCGATCTCTTTGGCGCGGGTGGACTCGGCACTTTCCGGATAGCGGCCAATCACTTCGGACAGGGCTTTGCAGTAGGCTTCATTGCCCTGCAAATTGCCGATACACAAGGCACTAAGCAAGGCAAATTTTGCCATCAGTGGATTTTGCGACCCGTATTTCTGCGGGGCATCCGTACAGCGTTGGTAAGCCAGCGCATACTGCCCCACCTGAAAAATGTTGAAGGTGGAATCGTAATAGGTGACCACTTCTTTTTCGCGGGCTTTGGTGGCCTTCAAGAAGTTCGGGTCGGACAATGCGCGGGCATACGAACTGTTGGGATACTTGCCAACCAGTTTCTCCAGGTAATACTTGGCCTTGGGCGGATTTTTGAGATCGGTGTAATCCAAATAGGCATAATACCAGATTTCCTTCTCAAACTTGTCCGTCTCCGGGTAGCGTGATTGCACCTCTTCCAAGGAAGCGGCACTGCGGCGGTAGTTCTGCAATTTGTCGTGAAAAAGAGTGCCCAGTGTGTACATGGCCTCGTAGGTCGTCGCGTTGACGACGCCCAATTCTGCATCGTTTTTGGGCAGGGTTTTGAACATATTGTTTAGTTCCGTGTCCGTCACGCCGTTGTTGCCGAGACTGTCACTGTTGCTCGCCACCTCCTCGTTCCCGCCAGTCTGCAAGCGATTGCTGCGCCGCCAGTTGTCTTCCAGTTTGCGGTCGCTCCACACCTTTGAAAAATCCTTCTTACCTTTTTTCACGTAGGATTCGTTGTAAAAATAAAAGGAGGATGCCTTTGAGCCAGCCGTGGGGACCACCGCTCCTTTGGCGGCCGACGCGGCTTTGGAGGCGGCAGTGGCGGCAGCAACCCGGGCTGCAGCTGCTTCCAATTCAGCCTGTTGCTGCTGTTGTTTCCTGATGCTCTTGGCCAAATCCTTCCGTTCGGCATCGCTCATGCGGTACACCCGCATGATGCTGTCATTGTCCGCAATGGTCGTAATCAGGCGGGCGATATCGGTCAGGTTGCTCGCGTAGTCCGTGGCACGCTGATAGCGCGGGTCGGTAGAAGCCAACACCGTAGCGGTGCTATCGTAATAGTTTTTGGCGTGTACAAAATCCTCCGCTTCGAAGTAAAGGTCCGCCAGTTTCAAGTAACTCTCGGCCCGTTGCGAAGCATTGCCCTGGCTCGCGTCCAGCGACTTGCGCAGGTACGCGATGGCATCTTGTTTCAGCCCATCCTTCAGGGCTATTTCTGCCATGGTGTAATAGATCTGGTCCTGGTAATCTAGATTCTTGTTGTCTTTGCCCATTTTTTCCAGGGTGCGATTGGCCTCGGCACTGCTCATCTGGCCGTTGCCCCAGCCAGCCTTCACTTGGTAGAGGCGGGCATTGAACTCCATCTCGTAGACGGGATGGCTCCGCAACGCGGTCTCGTAGGCGGCAAAAGACTTTTCATACTGGCCAGCACGGTCATAGAGCTGGGCCAGGATAAAAGCGAAGCGGGCGCGGTCCTTTTTATCGCTGGTCCGTTCCACTGCTTTGGCCAATGGCGCAAGGGCTTGCTCGTATTTATTTTGTTTGATCCATAGGTTGGCCTCCGCTGCCGCCAAGTCGGCCGCCAAATTGGCTGGAAAGAAGCGGTCTTCGTAGAGATCGCGTAGCACAAACTCTGCCTCCTCGTACTTTTCGCGCTCGGTGAGGGTGCGGACGTACCAGATCATCGCCAGCGGATAGGCAGACTGGCGGCGTAAGCCTTTCTTGTACGGATTGTTGCCCACCAACACCGCTGGCTCGGGCAGGGGAGCGGCGGGTGCTTCCGTAGCGGCCGGGGTGTCGGGTGCTTTGGCCGGAGCGGTCGTCACCGGAGTAGAAGTAGTTGGCTTTTTGGTTTTTGAAGCGGTCTTGCCCTTGCCTTTTTTCCTGTTCTTCGCTGCTGTCTTTTTCTTTTTGGCCGCTGCCTTCCTCTTCTCGGCCAGGACTTTCTTTTTCTTCTTGGCCGTCTCTTCTTTCTTCTTCTTTTTCTTCTCGACTACCTTTTTCTTCTCTTTCGCGATTTTCTTCTTGTTTTTGGCAACAGCGGTCTTGTTCTTCTTGGTTTTTTTGTTGGGGTTGTATTCATCCTTAATCCACCGGAAAGTGGATTCGGCGGTCTCAAAATCGTGCTTTACGTATTGGGCCTGCCCGATCAAGGTGTAGTTATCGTCCGACCAGTCGCCTACCCGGTGCAGGGCAATGCCGCTCGAAGCCTTTTTTACCACGTTGTCCAGATCGCCTTTGGCCGACTGCGGATCGACGGCCATATAGGGATAGAGGTCCAGTATCTGGCTGTAATTGTCCCGATGCTGTTCTTCCAGGCGCGCCGTAGTGAGGCGGAACAGCTCGTCCGCATTGAACCAATAATTGTATTTCGAGGTCAGGGAATGGTAGCCACGTTTGAACCAGCCCACCTCTTGGCCTTTCTTTTTTTGGGTGACACAGCCTGTCACGAGGGCCCCCGCTGCCAGGGTCAGCAGGATTATCCAAAATTTTCTCATGCGGTGATATTTGTCAGAATCAGGTTGCTTCTTGAACCTGATATGTTGCTTTTTGACGGTGAATGGTTGTCCACAGGGACGTTTTTAATAAAAATACCGGCAGCGAAACGACAGGACCATGCGTTTCCGCTGGATTTTGGGTGGCGGCGTCAAGCAGCAGGGTGGAGCATTTAAATGATTGCATATCAGTTGTTTAACAAACCTTTGCTACGCATTCTCCATCTTTACCACTTTTTCGACGACCTTTGCGCTCGGCCCCACCCTTCAACGCTTATTTTTCCTTTTCAGGGATGCAAAAATATTTCGGTTTTTTGAAAAAGTTGGCTGCCTTCTTCCGACGGAGCAACAACGACGAGCGCAGTTTGATGGAAAAGTTGCGCGACAAGCACCGCTTGGTGATTATGAACGACGATACTTTTGAAGAAGTGACGTCCATCAAGCTCACTCCATTGAGTGTATACGTGGGCTTCAGCACCCTCATCGTCGGCACGGTCTTCTTGGTGGCGGCGGCCATCGTGTGGACGCCGCTCAAACGCTACATTCCCGGCTATGGCGATTTCGACCGCGATGCCCAGATCAATGAATTGGCTACCAAAGTAGCGGGCCTCGAGAATGAAATCGAGCTGACGCGACGCTATAACGAAAATATCCGCAAAATCTTGGTGGGCGACCTGGCCGATTTTAGCAAAGAAGCCGCCGAGCGAAAAGGCCAGCCGTCAGAGTTGGCCGATACTGTGCCGCGAGATGCCGAGCGCATCCCGGAAGATGAACAAATGCGGGTGGCCGTTTCCAAGGGGACATTCACCAGCGAACCCCCTCCCCCGGTGGCCGCCGCCAGCTTGGGAAGCAATGTACCACGCGATGTACCGTTGGAGCAGATTTCCTTTATGCCGCCCGTGTCGGGCGACGTCACCGCCAGCTTTGACCTGCAAAAAAGCCACTTTGGGGTGGACATTGCCGCTGCCAAAAATACCGCGGTGAAAGCGGCTGCCAACGGAGTGGTCATTTCTTCCGGCTATACCGTGGAGACGGGCTATAGCATTGCCATCCAACACCCCAACAATGTGGTAACAATGTACAAACACAATTCTGTGCTGCTGAAAGAGGCAGGCAGTCCGGTGAAGGCCGGAGAAGCCATCGCCATCATCGGCAACTCCGGTGAGACCACTACTGGTCCGCACCTGCATTTTGAAATATGGTACAAAGGCCGTCCGGCCAATCCTACGGATTATATCAATTTTAAGTGAAGGGTTACATTTCAGTATTGAAAATTTGCCGGAATACAGCAGCCACCTCCGGCATTTGGGCCACCATAGACTCCCGAAAGTTGAAATAATGATGGATCGCCACGGCCAGCCCATCGGCATGGGGCAAACCAATCACGGATTCGATATGGGTGCGCGGCATACTGCTGGCTTGTTCCAGCCCCGACCAGATTTGGCCGTCGGCTACATCTGGCCACGGCTCCGTCGGATGCAGGTGTACGAAAGCGCGCGCATACTCGTACAAGGCCACGTTGAACCATTGTTCCGGCTGGGTAAAGGCCATCATAACTTGTTCGGCAGAGAAGAGCAGGCAGCCGTCCGGTTCGTATAGCTCCGAGGCGTGGGCTATCGGATGCACTTGGGTCGGAAACGGTCCTGGGTACACGATCACTTTTTCAAATGGCTCGAACACAAAATCTTCCCGTCCCAGTGTGATCGCTATGGCTTGGGCCGCTAAGGCCGTTTGCACATCTTGCGGTACTACTTCATCGGGCCAGACCATCGGCGTCCAATCGGTGGCTATGCAAAAAAGGGCCACGCGTTCGCGAAATAACTGCTGTTGAGCGGCATCCAGCCGCTGGTAGGGCCGGGAAAAACGCTCCAACAGCCGGGCCAGATCGGGATGCAACTGGGGCGGTCGCCGCCGATACCACCACCAGTTGATCTCCGGTTTCAGGATGTAGATCAGGGCTGCTATTAGCAAGGGAGGAATTACCCAAGGGGAATAATCCCTATCCACTTGCCACGCCAGATAGAGCAGCCCCAGAGTGAGCAAAGCAAAAGGCGCGAGCAGCAGATTGGCAAACATATTTTTTAAACGATGAACGATGAACACAATATTAGTTGGAAGACGGCGAATATAGGTGCCAAAGTAGATTAGCGCAGTGTTTTTTTGAAAAAATTGCCAGATGGAGAACAGGTTATAAAAAAGAGAACATACCTTTGCCGCCGCTTTTAGCAGCAGCTATGGTGCCTTAGCTCAGATGGTAGAGCAATGGACTGAAAATCCATGTGTCCCCAGTTCAATTCTGGGAGGCACCACCAAAGTCTCGGAGGAATCAATCCCTTCGGGACTTTTTTTGTTTATGGTGGTCGGCTTAGATCACCTCCTTTCCTTGCAATCAGTTCTCACCCTTTCATCCACTTGTCCGAAGATATTGTCATCCGCGTGTTGTTGCTGCCCATCGCCTTGTTATATGGCCTGGTGGTCGGCTTACGCAATCTACTCTATCGTGTTGGGGTGCTGCGGAGCGTCCGCTTCGACCTGCCGGTCATTTCGGTGGGCAACCTGTCAGTCGGCGGCGCGGGCAAGTCGCCGCATATCGAGTACCTGATTCGTTGGCTGGACCAGTTTATTCAAGTAGCGGTGCTGAGCCGGGGCTACGGACGCAAGACGTTTGGTTTCCGCCCGGTGACGATGATCGACACGGCGGAAGACGCGGGCGACGAACCGTTGCAGTTCAAGCGCAAATTCCCCCAAGTGTCCATTAACGTTGGGGAAAGCCGCGCCCTCGGCGTCCCGGAAGTAGTTAAGTATAACCCAGATACGCAGTGCGTCCTGCTCGATGATGCCTTTCAGCACCTGGCCGTCACCCCTGGTCTGAACATCTTGCTGACCGAATATAGCCGCCCTTTTACCAGTGACTGGCTATTGCCAGCAGGCCGTCTGCGCGAGTGGCGGCATGGCTATCGCCGCGCCGATGTGATCGTGGTGACCAAATGCCCGCCCAATCTGACCGTAGCCCAGTGCCAGGAGATGGTGCTACAGATTGACCCATACCCCCGCCAAAGAATCTATTTTTCAGAATATCAATACGGCACGCCTTACAACCTGTTGCGCCCGGACGTATCGCGTCCCCTCGATTTGGAAACGGACGTACTGTTGATCAGTGCCATTGCCAATACCGACTACCTGCTCGGCTATTTGGCGGGGGAAGTACGCTCGGTGCAGACGATGGAATTCGAGGATCACCACTATTTTGAGGAGACGGACCTGAACGATCTGCTAAAACGTTTTGAAAGATTGCCTTCTCCCAACAAGATTATCCTGACCACCGAAAAAGATGCCGCACGGCTGGAGCTGCACCAAGCCCATTTCTGGAAACTGGGCTTGCCGATTTTCGTACTGCCCGTGGAAGTTGCTTTTTGCGGAGAGGATGAGGCCGCTTTTCAAGCGGATGTGCAGCAGTTTTTACTGGATTTTAAGTCATAATCGGGAGCGTAGTTCATCCCCGGCTGCGCACGTCCAGTGCATCGCGGAGGCCATTGCCCACTAAATTGAAGGCCAGGACGGTAAGGGCAATGGCTGCTGCCGGGGCCAGTGCCAGCAGTGGTTCCCCCCCGATGGCATAGCCATAGTTCTCGTTGAGCATAGAGCCCCAGGAAGGAGCGGGCGGCTGTACCCCAAAGCCGAGGTAGCTTAAACCCGATTCCAATAGAATGGCAGTCGCAAAATTACCAGCCGCCACGACCAACACCGGCCCCAACAGGTTGGGCAAAATATGCCGTCGTAAAATCCTGCCCGACCCCATTCCCATACTGCGGGCGGCCTCCACAAACGGAATATCGCGCAGGGCAAGCACCTGCCCGCGTACCACCCGCGCTACCTCTACCCACATGGTCAGCCCAACGGCCAGAAAAATAATGCCGATGCCACGGCCCAACGCCAATACGATCACAAAAACGAAAAGCAGGGTGGGAATGGACCAGATGGTATTCACCAGCAACATGACCGCATCATCGGTCCGCCCCCCAAAGTAGCCGCCCAGTGCACCGATAAACAAGCCCAGCGTGAGTGAAATGACGACGGCGATGCAGCCGACCAGTAGCGATACCCGAAAGCCCAGCAGCAATCGGCTCAGCATACATCGTCCGTACTTATCGGTCCCCAACGGGTAGTGGCGCACTCGGAGGACGCCTCCGTTTTGTATTTTATGCTGTAAAAAAATCTTGTCTATTTGCTGCGCTTGTCCGTGTTCGTCTGTAAAGACCCAATTGCCCGATACGCTGCGCAAGCTGTCCTGTACCGCCCACAACAGCACCGGTAAAGCGAGCCTCGTCTGCTGTTTTATGCTGCCAAAAGATTGAAAATGAATGGAATCTAGCGTGATACGCACACTTCCCGGTGCCACTGGTAGCCATCTGGCAGTCGGTACGCGGCCATGCAGCGGAACAGACCACCAACTTTGCTCTGCGGTGGTCCGGTTTAGGCGTACCGGTATCACTTCCACCCGAAATCCGGGGGGTTGCAGGGCAATCTCCGGGATTTGGGTATTGGCATCCGGGCTTTGGTCTGGGGCCAGCCAATAGCCGAAAATGGCGACCCCGATGGCCCCTACGATAAACCATCCGGCAATTACGGCAGGGCGATTGCGCCGGAAGCGCGACCAGGATTTGCGTCGTTCGGTAGAAATGGTGTTCATTCCAAAGTGGGCTACGCTTGGTGCCGACGAACCATATAAAGGAGCAGGGTAGTCAGCACCAAGGCCAAGCCGATTTCAATGAGCAACAGCATCGTGTTGCCCAGGCTGTTGCAGGTGAAAGCGAGCAGGACAAACGATATGTTTGTTAAAACCAAGGCTGTGGTCGTCTGCATATGGTTCAGCCCAGCTTTGAGCATCAGGTGATGGATATGGGTTTTATCCGGGGAGAAAGGGGACTTCCCACGCAACATTCGCATCAGGAACACCCGCACAGTATCGAAGATCGGAATAATCAGCACAGCCATGGCGATGGCGGGTCCAGAACAAAAGGCAACGCTGCCCACCATGATGGAACGTGGGGTCATTTCCACAAACTTGATCGCCAATATT
>JAYUXG010000495.1:0-8188 GCA_043753125.1 Saprospirales bacterium
CTATAAAACCATGAAGGTCCTATTCTTCTTCTGCCTGATTTCCGCCGCCCTATTGGCTTGCACCAAGCGAGAAAATTGCCCAAAATACTTTCAAATTCCAGTTCAGGTGGTGCCTACCCAAGCGGAGTACCACATAGGCGATACCATTACCATATTATCCAAATTTTCTCGTAATGTACTGGCTTATAACCCAGATAGAGAGCCATTAGGTACTTTTGATATGACGGACATTAGATGGATGCCATTTTTTGGTATTTATAGATTTGATTCTACGGAAGACGTTACTATACTTAGTAAGTATTTTCATCTTGTAGCGGATTCTGCCTTTGATTTTCATATAACTGATTACTCTGATGGCGGCTCCGGCTTAGTAGGAGAATATAATTTTGAAAATGATTCTTTCCATTTGGTGTTTCGCTTGGTGACGCGTACACCAGGCCTCTACTTCAGTGAATTCTCAAGTAATAACTATACTGGTCAAGGTGGCCAGCAAGATTTTCCAGGCAAGTGCAAGAACCAAGGGTTTGATGTATGGGTACAGGCCAATGGGGGAAGCGGGGACAATAATGTGAACCTTTTTCGGGAATCACCGAATGAGTATTTCAACACCTGGATACTCTTGGACACCAAAGAGCGGTTTGATAAATTCGGGGGATATTGTTTTAGAGTGGTGCCGTAAAGTATTTTCACCGCCCTACATTTGCCGCAGAATAAATGCCGCGCTCCATGAACAGGCTTACCCTGACCGCCATTGGTTCGGCCCTCAATTCGTTGGCCGTTGCCGCTCCGTCAGAAGCGGGGAAACGGATTTTGCAACTCTTTTCCACGCCACGCGCTGGTCGTTTGCGGGCCTACGACCGCACTTTTTTGGAATCGGCCGAGTGGGGGCAGGTGTCGGCACAAGGGCTGGATGTGCAATATTACCTTTGGGAAAACGAAGGCCCGACCGTACTGCTGGCGCACGGTTGGGAGAGCAATTCGGCTCGCTGGCAAGCCCTGATCGGACGCTTGCGGCAGCAGAAATATCGTGTAGTAGCCTTAGATGGGCCAGCGCATGGAGCCTCCGGCGGTACGGAGTTCAACGCCATCTTGTACGCCAGTTTTATTGCGGCAGTGGTGGAAAAGTTCCCACCCGACTTTGCCGTCGGCCACTCGGCGGGCGGCATGACGTTGGCTTACTACCTGACCCGGCATACCAGCCCCTTTCGCAAAGTGGCCCTATTAGGCACCCCCTCCGATTTGCGGCAAATCACCGGCGTTTTTGCAGAGATGCTCGGCCTGTCGGCGCGGGCCATCCAGTGTTATGCAGAACAGGTACGCCATAGATTCAATCAGGAACTGGACTACTTCTCGGTCGCCGAATTTGCCAAATCCATTCCTACCGAATGCCTGATTATTCACGACACGGGTGATTTGGCCGCGCCCTACACCGATGCCCAGCGCATTGCCCAAAATTGGGTGGGCGCAAGGTTGGTTACTACCGAGGGTTTGGGACATAGCCTGCAAGGGGAAATCGTGTATAAGGCTGTGCTGGAGTTCTTTGGGCAGTAGTCGCGTCTTTCGGAAAGTTTTTTACTTTCCGAAAGTTCAACCAAAAATAACTCGCTTCCTAACTTTACGAAAGTGAAAAACTTTCGGAAAGCAGTGTCCCGCCCATTGAGCGCATTTCCGCTATCTTCGCCGCTCTTTTTTCAAAAATCATGGCGGCGGGCTAAAGCGAACCAACGCTTTAACCCACCATTTACCAATAACAAATAACCAGTAATCAAATATGTATCGTACCCACTCCTGCGGCGAACTGCGTCTTTCGGATGCCCAAACCACGGTAACCCTGGCCGGTTGGGTCGCGATTGGTCGCGATTTGGGCGGCCTCACCTTCGTGGATTTGCGCGACCGCTATGGTATTACCCAGTTGGTGTTCGACGTGGAAGACAACGCTGAGCTCTGCGAGCGCGCCCGCCGGTTGGGCCGCGAATATGTCATTCAGGCCACGGGCGTAGTGCGCGAACGGACCAGCAAAAATGCTAACCGTGACACCGGCGATATTGAGCTGCGCGTCACCGATTTTACGGTGTTGAATGCGGCCAAAACCCCGCCCTTCACCATCCAGGATGATACCGATGGCGGCGACGACCTGCGTATGAAATACCGCTACCTCGACCTGCGTCGCAATGCCGTGCAGCGCAACCTGATTTTCCGCTCTAATCTGGCCATTGAGACGCGCAAATACTTGGCTAACCAGGGCTTTGTGGAAGTAGAAACGCCTAATTTAATTAAGAGTACGCCCGAAGGAGCCCGTGATTTTGTGGTACCCAGCCGGATGAACAATGGCCAATTTTACGCGCTGCCGCAAAGTCCGCAGACCTTTAAGCAGATTCTGATGGTGGCTGGTTTTGACAAATATTTCCAGATCGTGAAGTGCTTCCGCGACGAAGACCTGCGCGCTGATCGGCAGCCGGAATTCACGCAAATTGACTGCGAAATGTCGTTCGTGCACCAGGAAGACATTCTGAACACTTTTGAGGGTTTGACCAAAAACCTGTTTCAAGCCGCGTTGGGCATCGAACTCTCCGCTTTCCCGCGTATGACCTACGACGAAGCCATGCGGCGTTTTGGCAGCGACAAGCCCGACCTGCGCTTCGATATGGAGTTTGTCGAACTGACCGACGTGGCCCAAGGCAAAGGTTTCCCGGTCTTCGACGGCGCAGAGACCGTAGTGGCCATTTGTGCGCCGGGCTGCGCGGGCTACACCCGCAAACAACTGGACGAACTGACCGAATGGGTCAAGCGGCCACAGATTGGCGCGAAAGGCTTGATCTACGTCCGCTACGATGCCGACGGCTCCATGAAGTCGTCGGTGGATAAATTTTACAGTCCCAGCGATCTGAAAATTTGGCTGGAACGTTGTGCCGCCAAACCGGGCGATTTGGTCTTTCTACTATCCGGCGAAGCCGAAAAAGCGCGGAAACAGCTTTCCGAGCTGCGCCTCGAAATGGGCACCCGCCTGGGCCTGCGTCGCCCCGATGATTTCAAGCCGCTCTGGGTGGTGGATTTTCCACTGCTCGAATGGGACGAAAATGCCGAACGGTTTTTTGCCATGCACCACCCGTTCACCAGCCCCAAACCACCGGACATCTCCAAAATGGTTTCCGACGACCGGACGGTGCTAAACAGCATCCGCGCCGATGCCTACGACTTGGTAATCAATGGCGTAGAGATCGGCGGTGGCTCCATCCGGATCCATGATCGCGATTTGCAGAGCCGCAATTTTAAACTACTGGGCTTTACCGACGAAGAAGCGGAGGCACAGTTTGGATTTTTGTTGGGGGCCTTCGAGTACGGCGCACCACCGCACGGGGGCATTGCCTTTGGCTTCGACCGCCTGAATGCCGTGATGAACGGGGCCAACTCTATCCGCGACTTTATTGCTTTCCCAAAGAACAATCAGGGCCGGGATATGATGATTGATGCGCCGAGTTCGATCAAGTTGGAGCAGTTGCGGGAGTTAGGGATTGAGGTGAAACTTTGATCGTTCAAAAAGCATTCTTTAAAAATTGCATCATCGCGTCCGCCAAGCGATAAACCTTGGATACGGCAAACTCAGGGTAGTGATGCTCCGGAAAAGGGTCAGCATTATGTGCGTTTTGCGCAGCACTTTCGATCAAGGGGGCAAATTTGTCAACGTTGTAGCCCCCACTTACTATTTTTGGAAGCACGTGTTTAAAGTCCGCAGGGGTTCGGCAACCAGATTGCCTTGGATCGCCGATATGATAATATAGCCACACTTCAAAAGAGGGATTGCTGATAGCGATATACCAATCTTTTTGCTGCTGAACAAATTGCTGTAGTTCTTCTATTGCTTCGCGCGGCCATCTATCCACATCCAGTACAAATCACATTTGGTCGCCTTCCAGTCGGGCACTCTCCGGCAGAAAATGATCCAGCCGCTTGAACATATTTTGAGGAGCAGAGCCAAATCCTTGACGTTCAATGATTTCAACAATAAGTCGCTTGGGATTCTTGTCTTGAAACCATGAAAAGTAGCCATCCTCCCGCTCGCCCTCGGCGATGATGAAAAAGCGGCGGGCATCCCGGAAAGTGTCACCTCTCTTTTTATAGGCGCGGTTTTCAGTTTTCGGCATGGGCTGCTTGGTGCCAGTTGAGTTTTTTCAAGTCATTCAGCATCGGAATCGCCCCAAAGCGTCCCATTAGGTAGCCTTTTTCAATATCCAGATCCGGACGAATGGAGAATTCGCTTAATGGATAAAAACTGGTCGCACCCTGTTCGTTTTTTTCGGCAAACCAGATTTCATCCTGGCGAAGCATATCTAAATCCAGTAAGTTGGATTCGTGGGTGGTGAATATTAGTTGGCCTTTTACTTCTTTCTCCGCCATTAGTTTTTGAAGTACTGTTTTTATAAGCGAAGGATGGATAGAGCGTTCTATTTCATCTACTAAGACCGTCATATCAAAATTTATGAATACATAAAAAGCAACTATCAAATCCATTAGCCTTCTAGTACCGTCTGACTCCTCTGCTATATCAAAAACCACCGGTTCAACGGTTAAATTATTATGTATAGTCTTTAATTCATGCAAATAAATTTGTTCACCTGATTTTGTTAGTGCAAAAGGATATTTATTTTTATCAAGAAATGAAATCATGTTCGCCTTTTCCTCACTCATAGAGTTAATCAACTTTAAGATTAAAGGTTGATTTAAGGCTTCATCTTTTAAAAGAATTTCCCTAATATATAATTCAGATACACCTGTATTAAATTTAGATAGTAATGTGCTACAAAAAATTTTAAACTCAACATCGGTTATATATGCTTCCACAAATGCTATATGTGAAGAATTAGGGTAAATGATAACCAATTGTTGTTCTATCCAGTGGTAAACCTCTTTTGCTTCTTTAATAATTGTTGTTTTTGCTTGACTTAGTTGCCATAGCATAGTAGTTTGCGGTTTTAATATCTCATTTTCATACAACTCAAGCCGCAGTTTTGCTTTTGCATTTTTCTCATATTTTGATGCAAAATTTAGTTTCATCTTACCATTTTCATCTGTCTTTCGCTCAAAAACCAGTGTGTCCTCTTTTCCCTCCGCTACTTCATACATCCATTCGTCTACCACTAAATTAGGAGCTAGCGAAACACCATATAAATAATTCTTCTTATTTAAAAAAATTTCTATTTCAATATGCGAATATGGCAAATCTTTCGGCTGCCTCAACTTAAACGGCTTTATTTTCTCACTAGGAATCCGCTCCGAAGTGGCAACTAGCTGTAGTAATTCAAGGGCCTTCACCAAATTAGACTTTCCCGCCCCGTTCGCTCCATAAATAGCCGCCGCCCGCAACACCTCCACCTTACCCAACTTATGCACATGGTGGGGGTGGCGGCGTACATCACCGGTCAACATATTAAACTCCGTTTTTTCCTGGAAAGAGTAGAGATTACCGACAATGACCCGAATGAGCATACCTGTTGCGTTATTTTCGTTGCAAATATACGGAATAGAACGAAAATGAGTCAAATTATGTTTCTAAGAACGGAAAAATCGTTCTATCGCCCAATCTTCCCCCACACCACCGCCAGCACCTCCCCCTCCAAGCGATCCGCCTCCGCCGCCATCTCATTCCCCGCTGCCACTACGGTTTGGGCATATTCCTTATCATCCAGCCCCGAAGCATTGATCTGCACATTCAGTAAGGCGCCATGCACGGCAGCGCGGGCGCACAGTGCGCCGACGCCTGCATCGGTTACGCTGTTGGGATTGCCCTGTTCGGCCATCTGGCGAATCAATGCAAAGGATTCCAGGCTCCATTGCATCACCCGATAAGGCACTTCGATGGCTTGGCGGGTAGCGGCCTGCACCGCTGCCTTGCGGACCGCCTTTTCTTCCGCACTGGTGTTGGGCAAGCCGAAAGCAGCCATGATAGCATTGAAAGCGTTAGTATCCTCATCCACAGCGCGGAGCAGGAGGTCTTTGAGACGTTGGCCGCGTTCGGCGGCCTCGGAAAACTCCTCCCAGCGGTCGTCCCAACCGCGCTTGTGGCTGCTAAGATTGGCGACCATGGTGGCCAGCGAAACGCCGAGCGCGCCGACGTAAGCACTAATGGAACCGCCACCGGGGGCCGGGCTTTCGCTGGCGGTTTCGTCAGCGAAAGCCCGCAAGTCTTTGCTGATCAACTGATTCTGCCGAGCGGGGCTACCCGATTCCAGGTTGTACTCAATGATCTTGCGCTGCGGGTCGAAGGGCCCCAACTCATCCAGGCCCATTGATTTGACCGCAATTTTGATCAGTTCGGACTCGCTTACGCCCACGCTGCGCTGTTGTTTTCGCAAGAAGTACCGGCCCGCGTCGAGTATGACTGCCAGCGGCACCAAGCCTACCAATTCTGAGCCGGTGACGCGCATCCCGCGCTGCTGGGCACTGCTGCAACAGGCATCAAAGGCTTGGTGCAGTGAGGTGCGGCGGGTATCGGTGATGTTCATGGAAATCTGCGCCACGCCGTACTCTTCGATGTACCAGCCGATAGCTTTCACACCTTCCAGCAGACCGGGCTGACGCAGGGGTTCACCGTCTTCGCCTTGGAGCGGTTTGCCGGTTTGCGGATTATTCACTACCCGGCCTTTTTCGCGAATATCGAACGCAACGGCATTGGCCCGGCGTACCGAAGTGGTGTTCAGGTTCACATTGTAGGCAATCAGGAAATCGCGGGCACCAATCACTGTAGCCCCGCGTTGGGCGTCGAAGCGGGCCGGGCCAAAATCAGGATGCCAATCAGGATGGGTAAGTTTTTCCGCCAATCCCTCGTATTCTCCGGCCCGAATGGTGGCCAAGTTCTGGCGTTCGGGGCGGCTGGCGGCAGCTTCGTAGAGGAAGATTGGCAATTCCAGTTCGCGGCCCACGCGCTCGCCTAAGCGACGCGCCCACTCCACCGTTTCTTCCATCGAAATATTGGCAATCGGGATGAGCGGACACACATCGGTTGCGCCCATGCGTGGATGTTCGCCGGTGTGTTGGCGCATATCAATCACTTCGCCCGCTTTTTGGATGGCTAGAAAGGCGGCTTGCACGACTGCTTCCGGCTGGCCTACGAAGGTGACTACGGTACGGTTGGTGGCCTTGCCGGGGTCCACATCCAGCAGTTGCACACCTTCTACACTTTCAATGGCTTCGGTTATCTGACGGATGATGGCTGGGTCGCGCCCTGCGGAGAAGTTGGGGACGCACTCAATGAGTTGTTGCATATTATGTCATCTGTAAATAAAACGTTTGGCTTTGCCCAGGTTGGGAAAGCTTAATGTCGGCCTCTTCGCTTGCCTTGCACTTTGGTATTTTTTGATGGGAAAAATAACATTGTTCAAGCAATCTGCCCCAATATTTTGGGCGGTAGCACTTTGGACTCTTAATAACATCACTTTTTATACCCTCCACCACAAAAAAATCAACATTTGTTTCTTCCATTTCCCAAACCCACCTACATTAACCGCTCAAAGCAGCGTTGTTCACCAAACAAAATTTCAGCATCATGCTTTCCGCCCGTTTGCACCAAGGCCAGGAGGAAAAGTAAGGAGGAAGGGAGCGTCATTGTCGGTCCGTTTTGACGATTTCACTCCCTGTCGATTTCTTCTCCTTCTGGCGATTCTTATTCACCAAATTCATTGAATTTGCCCATGGCAGCCTACGAAACAGGTAAAATCAGGAATGTTGTCCTGGTTGGACACTCCGGATCTGGCAAGACTACCCTTGCCGAGACTATGCTCTACGAAGCCAAAGCCATCAACCGGCGTGGTACGGTTGGCGATGGTAACACCCAAAGCGATTATGCCCCGCTCGAGCAGCAACGCCGCCACTCGCTCTTCGCTTCTATTCTCCATTGTTCCTGGAAAGACACCAAAATTAACATCCTCGATACACCGGGGCTGGACGATTTTTCCGGCGAGGTCGTCACCGCTTTAAAGGTGGCCGATACCGCGCTGGTGTTGCTCAACGCCAAGAGCGGCGTGGAAGTGGGTACGGAACTGCTATGGGAATACATCGAAAAATTTGAGACCCCGGCCCTATTTGTGGTCAACCACCTAGACCATGAGAAGGCCGATTTTGAAATGACACTGGACCAAGCCCGCAGCCGTTTTGGCAGCCGGGTACTGCCTTTGCAATTTCCGGTTAATACCGG
>JAYUXG010000496.1:0-3348 GCA_043753125.1 Saprospirales bacterium
CCATCATTATTCCAATAGTTTTTACTATCGACGGTTATGTTTTCCACCAGCAGGTTTTTACACTGATCGTATTGTTGATTCCAGCTCGCCGGATTTTTAATGATGACGCCTTGAATAGTTATATTTTTACATCCTTTAAAATAAATATTTTGTGGCCGCATACCTTCATTGGGACGATCGTTTTTTGAAACGTTATCGGTTAAAATTCCTTTGTGGATCATGGACAGAATGTTTTGCGCTACCTGATATCCACGGCCATCGATTACTCCTTTCCCGGTTATACCAATGTTTGTCTGGTCATAAGCAAATATTAGGGCAGTCCAATATTTATTATGGTCGTAATCGAATGGATTTAAGGAACCCACCAGAATTGCGCCTTCTTCCAGATGAATCGTAACATTTGATTTCAAATAAATAGAACCGGTCACGAACCGGCCCACATAAAACACCAATCGGCCACCTCCATTTTCATGGATATGGTCTATAGCCTTTTGAATTGATCTTGTATTCAAGGTAGTCCCATTGGATTCTATACCGAAGAGAGATGCCCGGTAATCTTTGGCATGAACGGGGAGGGTAAAAAATAGCAGGGTTATGGAGATTATAATTCTTGATTTCATGAAAGAAGGATTTTTAGATTTTCGAGTTCCCGTACGCAGTGGATGCTACTTAAATTTTAATGCCGATCTTTTCCAATGGCGTTTTCGAGCTGGCTTCTGTCCTGCGTATGCAGGTCGGGCGGTTTCGCAAAAGACTAGTCGCCTTCCCGGAAATGCACAGTGCAGGCTGGTCCGCAGAAGGTAGGCCCGAGCTTGCGAATTCCGCAAAGAAACAGATTAAAGAACGTGTAAAAAAATAAGTTGTGAACTTTCACCACTTAGTATGTCATTCCGACGATAGGAGTCCCGAAGGAATCGGGATGCTGTAGGTAATTGATAATCAATTTTTTAGGTAGATTTCTCCTATCGTCGGAATGACAACCCAGGTAAGGGAAATCGTGCTGCCTTATTATTTGCCTATTCCTAAAACCAACTTTTTCATGCTGTCGTATTTCGTAAAGTTGTCAAATGCTTTTGAAATAGTTATTTTTTCACCAGGAAAGATCAGGCGGTTTCCTATTTTTGCATAAAGAATCTATCTCATTGATGAAAGGGAAAAGGCGCCTTCTTATTGGCTTGGTTTTAGGGATGATGATTGGGTGGGCATTGGGATTTCTTCGCCTGCCGCACCTGGAAAAGAACTTCTCGTTTCTGCTGGGTTTTATAGCAGCACTGGCAGTCGTTTCGCTCCTGTTCCTGCTGTTGACTGTCTGGAACAGGAATTTTCTGGTCGGGCTGATTAGTAAAAAGACGGTAACCGGAGATTCTAAAAGCACCCGCACGCATACCCTCATTTGGATAATGCTGGTGGGCGTTCTGGTGCTGGGAGACGTTGTGGGTGGGTTAAGGGTCTACCACCAGAACCAGTCTTTTCAGCTTCAAATTCAAAACCAGGATAGAAAGATGCAGGAAATGGCGGCATTGGTAGCGTCCGGGCAGAAAAATAATCTGGTACCACTGCTGCGCAGTATGCTGGAGGAGGTGGGTGAAGAACTAAAGCGTAATCCCGGCAGGACGCTGCGCGATACCACGATTGCCAGAATAGCGGCTTTGAGTTTCTCTTTCAAGCCTTGTAAATATATCAAAGATGATGGCCTGTCGAAGAAAGCGTGCAGCCCGGAGCGAGGACAACTATTGCAGGCATTGATCCTGATGAATATTGATTCCGGTTCTTTCGCACGGATAAAACGGACCACGGTTTTTGCCTGGGCAGATTTGCGAGGGACAGATTTGAAAGGGTTGGATTTGAGTGGCATCAACCTCCAGGACGCCAATTTGGAAGGTGCCGACTTGAGCGGCGCAAACTTGAAAGAGGCTGATCTGAGGCGAGCAAATCTATGGGGGGCAAATTTGAATCGGGCGAATCTGAGCCATACGGATTTGAAAAGAGCGGATTTGAGCTGGGCGCAACTGAACGAAGCGACCCTTTCCTTGGCAAACCTGGACGAATCAAACCTCACCAACGCCCAACTGATGAAGGCAGATTTATATGACGCCACTTTTCAGTGGGCACAACTGGATGGTGCCTTGTTCAATGAGGCAAATCTGACCAGCGTTTATTTTGTAGGGACTAACTTTACCAAAGTAAACCTGACTCAAGCCAACCTGAATAGTACCGATTTGAGAAAAGCGAATTTAAGCGAGGCTATTCTCGTTGGAGTGCGATTGGACAAAGCTGTAGTAGATAAAAATTGGCTGGATAAATTAAAGGAATGGCAACCAACGGGGGTGAAAGAACTGCGGGAAGGTTATGAAGTTGTAAATGATAGTATTGACCAATTTAAAGTTCAAATCTACCGTTTGAGAAAAATTTAAAAATTGGTTGGTATTTAACTCACTGATTAAAACTCAAACTGCCTTTCATGACTGCATTAATCTTGCTCGAAAATCTCAGCACTTCTTCATCTTCAGGCTTGAAGGGCGCAAAACCAATTTGAAAAGCCCAGCTATAATAGTGCTGTAAGTCATTCAGATAATTTGCCAGCAATTCGGGGGTCCAATTTGTTTCGCGGTTAATACTATACTTCTCCCTGAGCTGTTTGCCCAGCTCCTGTCCCCATTCATTATTAACCAGATCTACATAATTATCAACCGGTCCCTCGGCCAGGTCTTTCATTTGTTCGTCCGTAAATTTTCCGGTGATCAACTCCGGATGGCGATAACGTTCATGTGCATCGGCAATGAAATCAGCCAGTTCCTCCGAAAAACAGGAAGTAATGAATGCCTGCGCCGTCATGTGGTTAAAGGAATTGAGATAGCCTTTCTCCGTGCTGTCCCTGGGATTTCTAAAAGCCAGATCGGGTGTGTTGATATTTCCTACTGTCGATTTTGCAATTTCAAAAAAAGCCACATCCCCTCCTCCGAACCATTCCGGTCTCAATCGTGAAAGCGCATAAACTTTCTCCATGTCTTTCCTATTCATCACTGCATACGGACAACGATAAAGCAAGGTGAAACGGGCCCAAATAGCCCCACTGTACCTTGCTTTCACAAAATCACCCTGACTGGTGCCCGTCGCTAATACACTGATCACTGCTTTGCCATTGCTACAGTGACGCACCCGGACAAAACAGTCTTTGGGTGCAGTGCTATCTACAGTGATAGTGTCCAGGTGATATTCAATCTGGATGACTGATTTTAATTCATCCAGCGAGGTGAATCTTGTTCCGAGTAAAGCCCCTCGCACTGTTTTGTACGTTGCTGCGCCAGTGGTGTCATCGCTTACCAATGACATACAAGCACCTTCACC
>JAYUXG010000497.1:0-8186 GCA_043753125.1 Saprospirales bacterium
GAAAAAATTCCCTGACCCCGCCCAAACACCATTTACAGAAAAAATTCGGGAATGTCCGTACGTGGTTGACTATCAAATTTTCATCAACTTTCATCAACCACTGCGATAGAGCATACTCGTCTCCAAGTACTCCCAGACCAGCTCCGGCACCAAATAGCGCACCGATTTGCCCATGCGCAGGCACTCGCGCACGTAAGTAGCGGAGATGTCGAGCAGTGGGGCAGTGCATAGTTTTACGCGCGGATGGGTAGCCAGTGTACCCAATTCGATGCCTGGGCGCTGATACACGTAAATATCATAGTGTTCGAGGATGTGTTCGTAATTCTTCCACAAGTGCAACGAGGCCAGGTTGTCTCCGCCCATGATGAGCGCAAAGGTACGCTCCGGATGTTTTTCCCGCAAAAAGGCCAGTGTGTCTACGGTGTAAGAAGGTTTGGGCAGGCCAAATTCCACTTGGGAAGCCTCCACCTGCACATTGTCGCCAATACCCAGCCGCACGAGGTGTAGGCGGTCGTGGTCGCGGGCGAGCGTCTTCTTGAGTTTTAACGGGTTTTGCGGACTTACCACTAGCCAAACCTTATCCAGATCGGTCTGGGTCGCCATGAAGTTGGCAATGATCAAATGACCAACGTGGATCGGGTTGAAAGAGCCGAAAAATAGACCGATTTTCACGGAAAGATGGATGAAGGTTTATGGAATCTTCCGTAAAATATGGATTGTAATTGCTTTTTTGCCTTTTGGTTTACTTGCCAATGTTTTGATCGGCGTCGGTGACGCGGCTGAGCAGACTGTCCACGCGGTACATCTCATCCACCGTATCGTCGAGGAAGAACTCCAGATCGGGTACGCGGCGCATATTTTTGCCCACCTTGGAACCCAGGGCCTGACGCAACCGCGGATAGTTGTCCTCCAGCTCTAGAATCACTTCCTGCTTGTTTTCCGTGCCGTACACACTGATGTAGACCTTCGCGACGAGCAGGTCAGGGGTCATTTTTACCTGAGTGACGGTCACGAGCTTGTCGCGTCCGTAGATGAGGCTGCCTTCCTCGGCGAGCAGCATGCCAAAATAGCGCCGCAAGAGTTCCCCAATTTGTTTCTGACGAATAGATTCCTTCATATTTTCTGACCCGGACTAGGGCTGTTTATGCGTGATATAGTGCGGTAAAGGTAGGTAAAACGCCCCGCTGCCCGAAAAAGTTTCCTGTAAAAAAGCCGCTGGCCGAAACTAATTTGGCCGGAATGGGTGCAAAGCCCCAGTGAACCAAATTATCATTGGAGTTTTTTTTGGACGCATTTGGATATTAAGCGGGCATGGGTTTATCTTTGTCCCGCTTTTCGAGAATCCTGGGTTTTCGATGAGTCCGATCTCGTAGCTCAGTTGGCAGAGTACCCCGATGAAAGATCGGGATGGTCCTTTGGCTCGAAGATCAAATGAATGAATAGAGCGATCTCGTAGCTCAGCTGGTAGAGCACTTGACTTTTAATCAAGTGGTCATGGGTTCGAATCCCATCGAGATCACCTTTATTTACAACGGCTTATGCGATGACAAATCGTGTAAGCCGTTTTTGTTTGCATACAAAATTCATTAGGTGAAAACTCAACCTGTTATTGGGAGCATCAAAAATTCGCTCCTTAGCAACTTTGATCAACTTGGATTGGATATATTCCAGTGCAGTCCTGCCCGTTTTTTTAAATTAACCCTTGGAGATTCGACAATAAATTTTAAGTCAAAGTTTCAACATGAAATGTCTCAAATCAACTACGCCGTTTTCAGTAGTGATGGAGGACAAGTGCATTGCTGAAAAGTCAGAGGACAATGAGCGGGTTATTTTCCCTTTGTTTGATGCAGCAATAATGGCATTGATAGAATCAATAATGTTCGCAACATCGCCTTCCACGACATACCCGACCATACAACCGGGCATCGGATAATAGCCTGTCTGGAAGTGATCTATGCCTGTTTCGATGTAACGTTTGTGCCCTTTCGTTGCGCTTACATTGTTGCCTTTGGTAGTGATCTTGTCTGTTTCAAAAAGAATTTTTGCCTCTACTTGAAACACAATTTCAAAAGTCGAATACCATTTTGAGAGCTCCATGTCAATCCTCGGCGCGGATTTGGCTGTAAAACCTTCGAAAAAGTGTTTTTCATCATACTGCCTCACTTCGCAATGAACGGAAATCTGGTTGTCAAGTCGTGATTCCAATTGTTTAAGGCACCAATATAAATACGCTGTCAGATTTTCTTCCGACCAATTTGTTCGGTATCGGTTATCCGATTGCATAAAACCGTAGCCTTCGTGCAGGAGCGAAAGACAAAGATTTTCAAAAGATTTTTGAAAATCTCTTACAATTTTGTCATTGAAAGATTGACTCATTTTTTCTGCATGGACAGCACTTCAGCAATCACCTCATCTGCGTCGTTGAGGGCTTGGGGGCGAGACCAGAAGCGTTTTTCATTGGGTTTGATGATATAAACACGGTCAGCCGTGAAAAAGCGGACGAATTTCCTAAAATAAAGGCTTTCAGAATGCTTTCGGTAAGTATCGGCTTCTATGGCTTTCAGAGTTTCGTGCAAGTTTGCCGGAATTTCAAGTGACACGGTTCCAGGGGCGCGTTCTCCGTTGAAATGGACGCATACCACTTGAAGCGGCAGCCGCGACGATGTTTCAAAAACGCTTGCCCAGGCAGTAGTCTGGCTGCCCAAACGGAGGAACTCGTTGAGGGTTTCACATAGTTTGGTGGCATACAACTGCATTTCCGAGGAAGTTACCAGATGATGGGCATGAGATTTCCCCTTGTTTTGAAAAGCATCCAAATCGTATTTAATAAAATCTTCGATGAGGATACGCTCGTTTTTGGAATAGTCAAGTGCTTCAAAAAATGCCTCGTCTATGGCTTTTTCGAGGGCTTCGAGTTCATGGCCCTGGGCGAGTTGATTTTTTTTTAGGGTTATGATTTGGTCTATTAAGTCGACTATTCTTTCTTGGGCGTTTGAGGGCAAAGAGAAACATAGGTCTGGCAAATCGAAAACTTCATTTGATTGAACCTGCTCCCTTTCCACCCCCCATGAACTTAGCGACAGAAACAAATTGTATGTCGCAATTTTAGAGTTTAAGAATGCAGTCAATATCTTTAAATTGTTATGGTCTTCTATATGAATGCCATATGCCCCGTCCGTAAATGAACAGTTAAAATCAATATAGGAGACACAAAATCTTTTATCTTCTTGTCCTTTCTTAATTAAAATATGAGGTTGTTTAAACGCGCTTATTTTTCCTGTGCGCCAAAAATTTGTTTCTTCAATAGAAAAAGCGTTGAACTCCATCGAATAGTACCTTTCTATCTTTTCCAACGGCAAGTGTTTGTATTCTTTGATTTCATAGTTAGTGGGGTTGTTTTCTGACTTTTTACTTGGGTAGCCAAAGCCTACACCAGCGTTCTTTTTCCAGTTATTATCACGTAAATACTTTTTAAGTAAATCCCGACCTAATAATTGATGTCGGACAAACCGAAAATCCCGCTCAGTCCCCCACATAGCAGCCTTCCAAATAATGGTATCCGGCTTTCGGCATTCCGTCCGGGGCAGGTATTTCACATCGGGAGTGTCCACCACCATACCGTCTATCAGGCGGTTTTTGAGCGCAGTTTTAGGGGCGCAGTACAAAATCCGGTCGGAAGGTTCGGCGGGCGGATTTTTGCTGTAAAAAATAACGGCGGCAGGACCGCTTGCCGAGGGAAAAAAATTGCCACCTTCGGTTTTCGGCAGGCGGCGTAGGGCGGCAAAGTTGTAAACCGCTTCTGCGTAACATTCCTGGAACAAGAATTTTCGCACGTTTTGGTCTTTGCTTTCCTTATTGAAAAGCACTTTTGCCGCAAAAACGAGGGCAATTTTCCCGGTTGGGCAGAGTTCGGTGGCACGAGCCAAAAACGCAGTGACGGCTTCTTGTGGGAATTTCCATGCGGTCAAATACGCCCTCATGTTTTCGTCCAAACCGTCGCGTTTGAAAGGCGGGTTGCCCACTACCAAATCGTATTCTACCTGCTCAAAGGCTCCGGAGGCAAGGCTGCTTTGCACGAAAAGGTTGCGTCCCTGCTTTTCGGGGTCACCATTTTCGGGATCGAATATGAGGTATGGAAAGCGTTTTTGCTGCCACAAAATCTTGGGGTCGAGCCGGTTGAGCATCGCCAGATAAAGGCTGAACGCAGCCACTTTTACGGCTTGACCTTGAATGTCCACCCCGAAAATATTGTCCAGCGCAATTTGCTTGATGGTTTCAAAATCCGGCTTTTTGCTGTGTGCGAACTCCCAGCGGTCAAGCAGGCGGTTGAGGCTTTCAACCAAAAAAATGCCCGAACCACAAGTCGGATCCAAAATTTTTACGGCATGGCGGCTGTCGTTTTCCGAAGGATACGGCAGTACTTTGTTTAAGACAAACTCTGCTAATGGGCGTGGCGTGTAGTAAGCCCCGGTTTTTTCCTGATTGTCTTTACCTTCCTGCTCCGCCAAAAAATCTTCGTAGATGGCACTGATGAGTTCGATGGGTATGATTTCAAAATCGAAAATGCGCCAGTCGCATAGTTTTTGCTGTCCGTTTTCTTTCAGTTTCGACCAAAAGCACTCCTTTATGCGCTGCAAATGATCTACGGTTACCAATTTTCGCTCGTTATCTGTCACTGGGCTAAGGTTGCCGTTGAAAGCGTCCTCTAATTTTTCAAAAAGCAGGTAGGTGGCTTTCAAATCTTCCAAAACCTCAAAATAAGACTTTGCATCCTTTTTGAATTGCCCGTAAAACGCCGCGTCGGTTGCCTTTCTATCTTCCAAATAAAGGGTGAAAAGCGAGCGCAACAACAAATCATGGATGATGGACGTGGGCAAACCTGCATTTCTTAAAGCTGCCCGCGTTTTTTTCAAATTGTCCATCAACGCCTGTTCCACGCGTCGCTGCTGTTCCAATTTCTTTGAAAATTCCGGGTATTTCCAAAAACCGCCCGTTTCGATGGAAACCATGCCAAATACCTGACGCAGGATTTCCATGTCCCGCTCTGCTTGTTTGGATGCCTTGAAAAGTTCCAGATCTTCAATGTTGCGGTCTTCCTGCTCCCATTTGACAGGCTTTTCGTAGCAATTGTAAACCCGGATTTCGGACGGGCTTTCGACAACCAAAAAAGCAACTTTCCCCTGATTCCAGATGCTTTTTTGGATGTCAACGATATTTTTGAGGGCCTTTTCCTCAAAACTTTCAACTGCTTTGAAATAAACGGAAGGGAATTCCCCGGAAAAATAAATCTTATCTGCTCCCAGGTTCAGCAACTTGGCTTGGCTTGTGAAATGGCGCTGCACAGGTAAATCCGGGCTACCCGAAAGCACATCCACGATGCCTTCGGGGCTGAATTCAAGGTGTTCGATGACGAAATAATCCCTGTGCATTTTTTGTCTGGTTGGCTATTGGTTTGACGTGAGCAATTGGTTGATTTTTTGTTCGAGCGTATGCAGCTTTTGCACGATCACGCCCGATTCAGAGTCTGGTTCATCACCATAAACAATATGGGCAACCATTTCCCACGCTTCCAAAACTTCTTCCAAGTCGACTGTAAACGGTTGATAATCAGGATTATCGGAAGCCAAAATCAGATTTTTGTTTTTGAGAACTTCGCTCACCACTCTTTTGAAAACAATACCTTCAGTTTTCAAGGCGAGCACATATCGGCGACCGTTTTGAAGGTTTTTCCACGATTCGACAAATTGACCGACAACGACTGAACCGGATTTTATCGGCAACATAGAATCTCCTCGAATTTCGAACGCCCGATACGTCCCTGGCGGCAATTTAGGCAATTGGAACCCGGATTTTTCTTCAAAAAACCCCGGATCATTATAACCGATCGAGTATCCTGCAATGGCAGAAACAGGCAAAAAGACAATATTCTTCCGTTTTTGCTTGTCCAAAGTTGCCACAAGTATGCGGGTACTTTCGTTTTTCAGGTTTGGGGGACGGGGTGGGTTTCGAAACAACGGCGAATCCAAATCAGTCGAAAGCAATTCGTCGGTGCTGACCCCAAAATGCTCACTTATTTTTTTTAAAAAACCCACAGACATATCCGAATGCCCGTTTTCGTATCCCGCCAAAGTGGTGCGACTCAACCCCAGCATTTGCGACATCTCCTCTTGAGATCTGCCTGCTTTTTTTCTGAGATATTTCAAATTGCGCGAGAGCATTTGACGACATTTTGTGCAAATGTATAGTTTTTCGACAAAATGAATGTCAACCAACAAAAGAAATTACGAACCGAAAGTCCGGGCGATTGGGTCAGATGACATTGTTTGCACACAAGTTAAAAACGACACATCCAATTCCAAAATAGTGTGCTCTGTCATACGCCCCCTATCTTAAATTGGTATCAATAACCTGATTTAGAAAGAAATCTAACTGCGGCGAACGGATAAACCCCGCCATGACTTCCCCTGTTTGCTCATTGTACCAGTCAGATAACGAAGGATAGAACACCCATTTTTCGCATCTGTCTAAATTAATGTGCGAATGCGTCTTTGTTTTTCGTTTCGCCCTTCTTTTCAGCGCAACCCGGTCGCCTGTGTCAGTACCTGATCCGTTTACTACAATCTCCAGGGCTTGGGTAACATTGCCAGAATGTGGCGTCCCGGTTTGTGCTAATGTATCCAGTCTGTGTCCTCCGTATGCCCGGTCTCTATGCTGTACGCTGCTACCCAGGCGGCGGTGGAGATGATTCCGGTGATGTTAGTCAGGGGATGATTCCGTGTTCGATTCGCTCCAACAACCAGTCCTTCTCCGTCAAGATCGGCTCGGCCTGGATACGGGTGCGTAAGGCTTCTACAGCGGAACGGTCGTTGAAATTCACCATCAGCAAAGCTTGGGTATAATAGACCATGCGACCGTAGTTGGTACGATGATAGCCAATGGCCGTATGCCGACGGAGGTAATTTTTCATGCTGCTCAAATGGCTTTCCAGCAGGTCGTAAGTCTCCATTTCGTAGTATATTTTCAACTGCAACGCCTTGGCCGTCAAGTTGTTGATCAAATCTTTGTAATCGGAGCGTTGCAGGTGGCCCAGTGCGGTCGGGTAGTCGCGGCGGGCGTAGGCCACGCGGGCTAAGTTGAGACTGGCGGTGGCTTCCCGGTATTGCCGTTCGAGGTGGCCTTTGTACTGATGGATAAAATGTTCGGCCCAGCCGGCTTCGCCTACCCGCAGGGCAATGGCCACCATGTTGTTGAACGCAAACCGGGACAGCACGCCGTTCTCGAGCAATAAACCGCGCTCCAAGGCACTTTGATAAAGCGATAGCGTGGCCTCCAGCCAATTTCCCTGCGACTCGTTTATTTTTTTTACCCCAAAATTGATCGCCAGCAAGTGCAGGGTACGCAGTTCTTCAGCGGGAAAAACGCCGGAAGACTCCGCCAAGAGGTCCCGGAAACGGGTGAAGTGTTCGGTCGCCACCGTCCGGTCGGTCGAGAACTTGTAGCAGTGGTAATACAGGCTGATGACCGGCAAAGCCATTAACTGTGGCTGCTCCACGTGGTGAATAATCTCGTCCAGTAAGCCCAGTCGATAACTCGATTGGAACACCGCCTGGTGCGCCACTGCCAGGCAGGCCAGTTGCAGTTTGCGGGCTAAATAGGTGATGTCCATCAAATCGGAGTTTTCCTGCAAGTTGAACGACTCCGTGCGCTTGGTCGCAGTAGCAAACTGGTATTGCTCCCATTCTAGTAGCTGCAAATCGCCGTAGTACTCGGCGTGGCGATAAGGCTGCCGTTCGCGGGCCTGCCGGGCCTCGCGCAGGGCAATCTGGAACGGTTTGCCCAGATTGCGCTTGCGATAGGCCGCCGCCAGCTGCGTCTTGCCCAGGTCGGCATCGCGGAATTTTTCCTGATACACCCAGTAATGTTCCAACAGGGCCAGGAGCGCACTGTTGGCCAGCCGCAGCTTTTGATCGTCGTAGGGTTGGCCGGGATACAACGTCTGAAAGGCTGTTTCGGCTTCCGGCAGGGTTGTCTGATGGCGGCAAGCGGTCAGGTAATCGCAAAGGGCGATGGGTTGGGCATGGCTGTTGAAAAACGGGGAACGGACAAATTTGCCCAATTCCCGCAGTTCTGTAGTGGATAGGGTGGCGAAGGCGAGATAAAGCGAAGTTTTTTCCATGAACGATTTT